>CAJWOI010000217.1 GCA_913044255.1 uncultured Alphaproteobacteria bacterium | reverse complement strand
AGAAAAAATTATTACTGTGAAGGATGCGATCGACTTCATCGGAACACAGAGTTAGCTCTCCAACGCCGCCGGCACGCTTCCGCCGGGAACCACAATGAGACGGGTTGTCATCACAGGAATGGGACTGGTCACGCCACTTGGCTGTGGCGTCGCGGCGTGCTGGGATAAACTCCTAGCGGGAGAATCAGGTGTTCGGCCCATAGACCAATTTGAAACTTCAGATCTACCGGCGCGAATTGCCGGCCTAGTTCCAAGGCGCGGCGTCCACAACGCGTTTAATCCCGACGACTGGCTCGAACCTAAAGAACAACGCAGAATGGATGAATTTATCCATTTTGCAATTGCGGCCGCCAGTGAGGCAGTGGCCGATGCTGACTGGGCGCCGAATGACAATAAATCACTCGAACGAACAGGCGTTATGGTTGGATCAGGCATAGGCGGCCTTCGCACTATTGAACAAGGGGCACTCACGTTGGCCGAGAAAGGTCCACGCAAGTTGAGCCCATTTTTCATTCCATCCTGCCTAATAAATCTTGGTTCAGGACAAATATCGATTCGGTTTGGTTTTAAGGGACCCAATCACTCCGTAGTGACAGCTTGTTCGACGGGAGCACATGCCATCGGCGATGCCGCTCGCCTCATCATGTTAGATGACGCTGATGTAATGGTTGCCGGTGGTTCCGAAAGTCCTGTCACACGGCTCGGTGTGGCTGGATTTGCAGCTGCCCGAGCATTGTCAACCAACTTCAATGACCAGCCTGAACGCGCATCGCGGCCCTGGGATCAGGATCGGGATGGATTCGTTATGGGAGAGGGCGCAGGCATAGTTGTACTTGAAGAGTATGAACATGCTTGTCGACGCGGCGCCCATATTTATGCTGAGGTAGCTGGGTACGGTCTATCCGGCGACGCACACCATGTTACTGCCCCGACACCTGACGGAGACGGTGGTTACCGTTCAATGAAGTCGGCCATGCGAAAAGCTGAATTAGAAACATTGGACATTGACTATATAAATGCCCACGGCACTTCAACGCTACTTGGAGATGAAATCGAACATGCCGCCGTAAAACGGCTATTCAAAGATGCAACAGAAACGATTTCGATGTCCTCGACTAAGTCATCTATAGGTCATTTGCTTGGTGCCGCGGGTGCTGTAGAAGCAATTTTTTCAACTATGGCAGTGGCAAATAACGCCGTCCCACCTACATTAAACTTGCAGAAACCATCTGAAGGATGTGACCTTGACTTGGTCCCTTTAAAATCAAAAGACCGAATTGTCCGGGTAGCGCTGTCAAATAGTTTTGGGTTTGGCGGCACCAACGCGACACTTATCGTAAAGAAGTGCGTAGCACCCGAATCCGAAAAAATTAAGGCACGCCCATAGCAAAGCAAACGGTAAACTCATCAGTATGATCAGACTTGCCTCTGGATTGCTATCAATTTCATTGATCCTTATTGCGTCGACTGCCGCAAGTGTATGGTTTCTAGAAAGCTGGCTTGATAGACCCGGGCCACTTTTGGAACCTTTAGTAATTGTTCTAAAATCTGGCACAGGGGTCCAATCGATCGCCAGCCACTTGGCCGGCGTCGATGCGATAGATAATCCCCTTTTCTTCGCGCTTGCAGTCGTAACAAAAAATAAATACGGCCCCCTACAAGCAGGGGAGTACAGTTTCCCAGAAAGGGTAAACCCTCGCACAATTCTTGCCACGCTCACCTCGGGCAGCACCTTGGTGCATAAACTAACAATACCCGAAGGTTTGACCAGGTCTGAAATCATGGAAATTGTTCAGAACACCGCAGCGCTGAGTGGCGAAATTAACGCAGTGCCCAAAGAAGGTCGTTTGCTGCCGGAGACCTATCATTTCTCACGTGGCGATACCCGAGAGAGCATGGTTACACGTATGGAAGCCGCGATGCAGGACGCACTGCAGACTTTGTGGTCAGAACGCCTGCCCAATTTGCCTTATAGCAGTCCAAACGAAGCCTTGGTAATGGCTTCAATAATAGAAGAGGAAACCGGACGCGCCAGCGAAAGGGCACGTGTAGCCGCTGTATTCGTCAATCGTCTTCGACTTGACATGCTCCTACAATCAGACCCAACGATCCTTTACGGCATTACTGCAGGCAATGGTAAACTCGGACGACCGCTTACCCGTACTGACCTTCGAATTTCAAGCCCCTACAACACCTATCGGTATATTGGCCTACCACCAGGACCAATTACCAACCCAGGGAAAGCCGCGATTGCCGCGGCACTCAGACCCTCTGTGACAAATGAGCTCTACTTTGTCGCAGACGGAAACGGAGGCCATAGATTTGCGCGGACACTGACAGAGCACAATAGAAATGTCGCTCGTTTCCGCCGCTCAAACCAAAAAACCATAGAGTGCAGCGTATGTTAGTCTGTATAGGTACCAACAAAGTAAAGTGAAAACTGTGCACGCAGAAATTAGCCTTCGAAGACGAGGTTTAATGTTGGTTTTATCTTCTCCATCTGGGGCAGGGAAAACCACAATTTCACGACGCCTCCTGGAACTAGATGACAATCTGCGAATATCTGTATCGGTGACAACCCGGAAGCCGCGACAAAATGAATTGCCTGGCGTCGACTACATATTCGTTAATGGAGATATATTTCAAAGAATGCTCGATGAAGGGGAGCTCTTGGAACATGCAACTGTGTTTGGTCACCTCTACGGCACACCTCGTAAAACCGTTGAGGAATCCTTGTCCGCAGGGCATGACATCCTGTTCGACATCGATTGGCAAGGAGCACAACAAATTACCGAAAGGGCGCGAAACGATGTCGTGAAGATTTTTATCCTTCCTCCATCGACACAGGAATTGGAGCGGCGACTCAAAAATCGTGCGCAAGACAGTATAGATGTCGTGGCCGCGAGAATGGAGAAAGCCGCCAGCGAAATGACGCACTGGGCCGAATACGACTACGTGATCATCAATGAAGACATAGATTACGCGGTAATCCAAGTACTAGATATTCTATCTGCTGAACGACTACGCCGCCATCGCGGGATCGAAGTGAGCGAATTCATAGAAAAGTTGATTGGTGAACAATAAGAACCCGCAGGCCATTCAGATCATTTAGTCGATTGTCCTGGATCCGGCTCCCGCATCAAGGGCGCGCGATAGAGAACAAAACCCGGCCACCGAAATCTCCTCTGGACGAGCTGTCGGTGACAGTCCGGCAGTTTCAAGCAAGCTCAGACTATCAGGACACAATTTTTTCAAGCTAGTTCTCAACATTTTACGGCGTTGCCCAAATGTAGCCGCTGTGACCCGCTCCAAACTTGGCATACACGCAATATCCAAAGGCTGGACCCGCGGGAGCAACTCAACGACTGAGGAGACCACCTTTGGTTCAGGGGTGAAAGCGCGCGCTGGTACATCGAACAACACTCGAACCTCACACAACCACTGAACGATCACAGATAACCTGCCGTACTGCTTGTTACCTGGTTTGGCGACCAAGCGCTCAGCCACTTCCTTCTGGAACATCAGAGTCAGCCTTTTGAATTTGCCTATAGCGGGAAGATAGTTCAACAAGAGTTGTGTCGCTATATTGTATGGCAGATTGGCAACAATCTGAGCCGGCGGATCGACCAAGGCAGCCGCCTTAATCTTAAGGGCGTCGCCCTCAATCAAAGTCAGACGACCGTTCGAACCCGGCACAAGCTCGCGTAGCGCTGCGGAAGCCCGAATGTCGCGCTCAACGGCGACAACTCTGCTTGCGGCACTCTCCAATAAAGCTCGCGTCAACCCTCCAGGGCCTGCTCCAACCTCCAGCACTGAGACACCTTGACGGATGTCTGCCGCCCGGACGATGCGCCTGATTAAATTGAGATCTAGCAAGAAATGTTGCCCAAGCGACTTACGGGCAACGAGCCCATGGCGGGAAATTACTTGGCGAAGCGGTAACAGCGGCGTGCATATCGAGGACATAGGACTAAACACGCAAATCAACGAAGGCACTACGACGTAGATCCCGCAACAGCCTTCGCGCCAAAACCTCTAGCCGAACCATCTCCATTCGCGCCCGCACCGTTTCGCGTTCGCCAAAACTTTGATTTGGGTCATCTCGATCGCAAACCATCACTAAATGCACGCCAAACTTTGAACGCACCGGTGGACTTGGAACACCAATCTCTAATTTCAGCAAATGTTTTCGGAATACTTCGGGAAGATCGTTAAGGAAGACCCAACCCAAATCTCCAGAGCTACCGGAATTAAGTTCTTCAGCCACCAAAGCCATATCCTCACAACCATCTATGTCGCTCCTGACTTGCTCCGCGAATGCAAATTGACTGGCTACGACGTTGTCATCACTTTCATCCGGCACCGGCAAAGTAATCTGCAGAAGCTGGACCCGAATTTGGCTCGGATCAGAAACCAGCACCTTCCGACGGTCTCGCAGCCGAACTATATGTAACCCTTCAATTGTGGGGATCGGGTCAGAAACGCCACCTGCATCCATTTCGGCAACAACTCGTGCCAACTCTGGACGAAGCTGGTCTGCACCCATCCAGCCCATATCGCCACCAGAATTCGCCATCGCGTTTTGACTAAATTGGGCTGCAATTGCTTCGAATTGTGCACCCCCACGAATTTGTTGCACCAATTGGTGAGCTGTTGCAAGTAGCCCGCCCTCACTTGCAGATGGTTCATCAAAATACAGATCAATTTGCGAGATTAGATATTCCGGCTTACCACGGTTAGCCTGAAGCCGTGCCACCTCGTCTTCCACATCTTCTTCACTGATCACCACTTGGGGAAGAAGTCTGGTGACTATGAATTTACCCCATAAAATCTGAGCCTGAATTTGACGTTCGAAAAAGATGCGAGGAATGCCGGCGCTTGCCAACCATTCGTTTAGTTGGGCCAGACTTAGTCCGTTCTGTTGCTCAAACCTCTCTAAACCATTTCTTAGTTCATCTTCCGACAGCGTGACGCCCTGACGCTCAGCTTCCTGCGCCTGGAGTTGTTCCTCGATCAAATTTCGGAGAACGGGTTGCATCAATTGTTGACGAACCTCTGGCGAGTCTTCAAGTCCTGTTACCAGCGCCGCCATTTTGACGCGCGCAAGTACATCCAACATAGAAATAACATTGTCGTTTACCACAGCGGCGATACGGACCAATTCCTGGGATACCGCCGGGCCAGACAAAAAAATCAAACCCAACAACGCAAACATCAGCTGCTTCATGAATCAGTCACCAATATACAAAGCACAGATATACTCAGCTAGACAATCAACACAGAGAATAGAAGTTTGCTCTGACCGCAGCAACCAGGTCTTCCGACTAACCGAGGTTCCGGAGCGTTACGCG
>CAJWOI010000216.1 GCA_913044255.1 uncultured Alphaproteobacteria bacterium | reverse complement strand
TGGCGTCCCCAGGGGGACTCGAACCCCCGTTTTCGGCGTGAGAGGCCGATGTCCTGGACCACTAGACGATGGGGACATAAAGCTATTTTTAAGTGCGGTACATCCAGCTATCAACACATTTATGCGCTTGCCTTATATCTCAGACATTACGAGAGGACAGTAAACGTTATTTAGATCTTTAATTTTTCCTTGTCCCATCCCCGCCAAACACGACCCAAACTACACGGGATTGGATACGTGCCGACGCACTGCTTGAAGGAAGAGAGTTACATCGTCATGAGAGAGCTCATAAGAACACATCAGCCTCACCATTCCTGGGTGGGTTGGCCACTCATGAAATAAAAATCCATCCTTACTTAATCCCCTGATAATGTGCTCGGGAAAGCAAACAAACAGAGCGTTTGCCTCTACTGGATAGAATATCTCAGCCGATGTTAATCCGGAGAGGCCCTCAGCAATCTGACTAGCGGCCCTATTTGCTCGGTTAGCAAGACTGAGCCACAGATCGTCTTCGATGTAACTTAAAAGTTGAGCAGATAGATACCGCATTTTGCTCACAAGATGCCCGCCACGCATTCGTTGCCGCCCGAATTCAACCGCCAGCTCAGGTTTAAAAATAACCACCGCTTCCGCCGCCAACGCGCCGTTTTTCGTTGCACCAAAAGAAAGAATGTCAACGCCAGACCGCCATGTAATATCCGCCGGTGTACAACCAAGGGCGGAAACCGCATTGGCAAACCGAGCACCATCCATATGAAACACCAAGTCATGTCGTTTGGCGATCTCCGCCAGAGTGGAAATCTCTTCGGGCTTATATAACGTTCCACATTCCGTTGCTTGGGCCACTGTTAAGGCCGATGGCCAGGCTTCATGGTCACCGTGCGACCCGTGACTAGCAAGCACACTTGCGAGCATGGGCGCCTCCATTTTCCCATCGGCACCCCGCAATGGCCGCATCATGGCTCCGCCAGCGTAAAATCCGGCGGCGCCGCACTCATCCACCAAAACATGCGCCTGCTCCGTACAATAAATTACGCCATAGGGAGGCGTCACATGGCCCAAAGCGAGCGCATTTGCAGCCGTCCCTGTCGTAACCGGGAATACCTCAACATCGTGCTCAAAAAGATCCGAGAATTTTGCGGAAACGTCACCCGTAATTGAATCCCCACCGTACGAATATGCCGTACCACAATTTACGATAGCGATAGCTTCCATTATTTCTGAAGCAACCGGCGCCTCGTTGTCACTACGAAAATTAATCATGTCCAAAGTCCAGCCCATCGGGGATACCGATATCACAATCGTTAGCGATGAGCTCTAAAGGGGTCTCCTCGAAACGCAACTCAGACCCAACCAAAATATGCGCGGTAGTATCAACCGCATTCCCTCCCTTCACGGCGGTAATAAGCCACACCAAATTACTTTCCCAGGTCCGCTCAATATCAGTTTGCGATGGCAACGCCGGACCATCAGGATGAGAATGATAAACTCCGACTAGATCAAGATTCTCCCCTCGCATACGACGTTCAAGATCAAATCGAAGCTGAGGATCAATTTCAAATCGATCGACAGGTGTACCAGCAATGTTAGTACTCTCGTGTACCTCACACACGTAGATGTCGCCACAGCGACGCTGGCCTATAAGTAAACCGCAACATTCTTCGGGGTAAGCGCCCTCCGAATGCGAAAGAATTTTGTTCATTTGGTGTTTTGTTAGTAGGATCATGGCTCGTCGAGAATATTTAGGCGGCCTAACAACTTGCCACTTTTTAATTCAACAATTATTACAATGTCTCCTTCCGGAGCTGCAAGCGATACAAACAGAAAACCGTCATCAATATCTACTGCGCGAATTTGACTATCTTTTGGTACATAAGCCTGTATTACGTCAGGCATATCCACCGCAATATCGTTCTGGGACATATCGTTCAAGCGTGTCGTTATAGTTATCCCAATGACCGTTACTCCAGCAACAATCAATAGTCCCAGAATAATCACGATAGCCTTGAGTATTTTTATATTAATGGTTTAGGCCTTGGTTGAAAAAATGGTTGGATCAAAACAATTCCACTTGACGGTAGGATCCGCGGAAATAAGAAGACGTCTTGACCGCACACTCGCAGACCACATTTCAACACTTTCCCGAACACGTCTTAAAACGCTAATCCAAGCTGGGTTAGTTGAAATTGATGCAAAGCCAATCACTGATCCAGCCTATCGTCTTTCTGCCGCTGAAAAAATCTCGGTAACCGTACCACCATCTGAACCCGCGAGTCCTATGCCTCAACCAATTCCGCTGACTGTAGTTTACGAAGATGATGACCTAATTGTCATCGACAAACCAGCTGGATTAGTTGTGCACCCAGGACCGGGAAATCCGGACCGGACGCTTGTAAATGCTCTACTAGCGCACTGCGGGAACAGCTTATCTGGGATCAGTGGAGTGCGCCGTCCAGGTATCGTTCACCGTCTAGACAAAGGCACAAGTGGCTTGTTAGTGGCGGCCAAAAATGATGCAGCGCATGAACACTTATCAATATTGTTCCGAAAGCACCGCATTGAACGAGCATACAAAGCAATTGTTTTCGGGATTCCTAGTCCTCCACGTGGCAGTATCGCGGGAAATATCGGCCGAAACCCCGGAAATCGGAAAAAGATGGCCATCGTCACTCGAGGTGGCAAAACAGCACAAACTAAATACTGTCTGCAACAAGTTTTCGATCATGGTGCGGCGTCTTTGGTGATTTGTCGACTAACAACTGGAAGAACCCATCAAATTCGAGTCCATATGGCGAGCATAGGTCATCCAGTGTTATCGGACCCGCTCTACGGAAACCGCCGCGCCATACTTGCACGCGTATCCCCTGACGCTCGCGATCACGTCCGAGCATTGCCCCGCCAAGCATTGCACGCATATCGCCTTGGATTCAGTCATCCAGCTACGGGCGCAACAATGACATTCAATAGCAATTTACCATATGATATATACAGTTTAATTGAAGGCCTCACCGGCGGACGCTAAATTTAGGTTAATTAGCCATAATTAGGACCTAATTTGTCTTTATATGTATAAAATTCGATATATTCGTGTCCACCAAGCCCGCAGGCATAAAATGCTCTGCTTCCGAGGCATGGCTCGCACTTACCATCGTAGGCACAGCGGGAGCATTGAATAAATGGCAACCTCTCGATTACCCACAATCTCTAGCGAAGGAGGACTTTCTTACTATCTTCAAGCGATTCGTCGCTTCCCCATGCTTACACCAAAAGAAGAATTCACACTTGCCAAACAGTGGACTGAGGAAGGTGATGTCGAAGCTGCCCATAAGTTGGTGACATCGCATTTACGTTTAGTTGCCAAAATTGCTATGGGCTATCGTGGTTATGGTCTTCCGGTTGGTGAACTCATCTCAGAAGGCAACATCGGCATGATGCAAGCAGTGAAACGTTTTGACCCCGATCGCGGGTTTCGTCTTGCGACCTACGCGATGTGGTGGATCCGGGCAGCCATACAGGAATATATTCTACACTCTTGGTCTCTGGTAAAAATTGGAACAACCGCTGCACAAAAGAAACTGTTTTTCAACCTCCGAAAAATTAAAGGCCAATTACAGGCCATTGACGATGGTGACTTGGCGCCAGAAACGGTTACCGAAATTGCCCGCCGTTTGGACGTCCCAGAACATGAAGTAGTGAATATGAATCGGCGGCTCGCAGCGCCCGATCACTCGTTAAATGCACCGCTTAGGATCGATGGGGATGGCGAATGGCAGGACTGGCTGGAGGATCCCACACCCAACCAGGAAATTGAATTGGGGGCATCGGAGGAGCTTATGTTACGCCGTGGTATGTTGGAAACCGCCATGGCCGATCTTAGTGACCGGGAACATCACATACTAACTCAACGACGGCTCATAGAAGAGCCAATGACACTGGAAGAACTGAGTCAAATATACGGAATTAGCCGAGAGCGAGTTCGCCAGATTGAAGTCCGCGCCTTCGAAAAGGTACAAGAGGCAATGCATGGTCAAGCGGGGGGGGCCGTGGATACGGGAACCTAAAGTTTTCCGCCGATAACTAGCGCCGCTTGATCCATTGCGCGCCGGTGCGATTCTAGTCAGTCCGCAAAAGGATCCCGCACTAAAATCGTATCCTCTCGCTCAGGACTAGTTGATAACAAGCTTACTGGGGCACCGATCAACTCTTCCACACGGCGGATATATTTGATGGCCGTTGCCGGAAGTTCAGCCCAGGAACGCGCGCCTCTCGAGCTTTGAGACCACCCCTCTAACAATTCGTATATTGGAACAATCCCCGCCTGGATTTTCGATGATGAAGGTAAGTGCTCGAAGTTTTTGCCCCCATAAGAGTAGCCTGAGCAAATCTTTAACACCTCGATTCCATCCAAAACATCGAGCTTAGTCAGCGCAATACCATCAACCCCGGCAACTTTAATCGCTTGGCGCACCATGACCGCATCAAACCAGCCACAGCGACGTTGGCGACCGGTGACCGTTCCAAATTCCTGGCCTCGCTCACCGAGCAAACGGCCTGTATCGTCACCTAATTCGCTTGGAAACGGACCGTAACCGACACGAGTCGTATATGCCTTTGTGATCCCAAGAACGTACCCAACCGATCTTGGCCCAGTACCGCATCCGGCTGCTACACTACCTGAAACAGTATTGGAAGACGTAACGTAAGGATAGGTACCATGGTCAATATCAAGCATCGCACCTTGAGCACCCTCAAATAGAATACGCTTACCTGCATGCTGGGCTTCTTCCAAAAGACGCCAGACTGTATCCACGTAAGGCAACAAACGTGGCGCCATTGCAAGCAGGTCAGAAAATATTTTGCTTTTGTCAATTAAGTTTAATCCATGGCCCCGACGAAGAGCGTTATGATGTTTTATGATGGCATCAACCCTGCCCTCAAGCTCGCTGGGATCAAATAAATCACAAAGACGGATCCCTCTTCTGCCAACTTTATCTTCATAAGCAGGACCTATGCCCCTACCGGTGGTGCCGATTTTTCCGTCCCCATGCAAGCTCTCCCGGAGCCTATCTAGCTCGCCGTGGAAAGGTAGAATCAAGCATGCATTTTCAGCAATTCGCAATCGCTCTGGAGAAATTGAAACACCTTGCGCTTCAATCCGATCGATCTCTTCCATTAAGGCCCACGGGTCAATTACAACCCCATTACCAATGAAAGACATTTTACCCGGCCGAACAACGCCGGACGGGAGCAGACTCAACTTATAAGTGGTTCCATCGACTACAAGGGTATGTCCGGCGTTGTGCCCGCCCTGAAAACGGACAACAACATCTGCCCGCTGTGACAGCCAGTCGACAATCTTCCCTTTTCCCTCGTCGCCCCACTGCGTACCAACAACTGCGACATT
>CAJWOI010000215.1 GCA_913044255.1 uncultured Alphaproteobacteria bacterium | reverse complement strand
CAAAATTCTTCGTGGTTTGGAGAGCTTTTCTGGTGCAGATTTGCCCGCAGATGTCAAAGAGCAACTCGACATCGATCTCGCGACAATTGATTCTAACCTTAAGTGGAAAGAATTAATAACTGCCGCCGAAAAAGAAGACCTTAATGTTGGGCTAACACTCGCAAATGATTTATTGGCAACTCCTCTAGATGAAGAAGAACGATTGACGGCCGAAAAGCTTAAGGGAGCGTTCGAGAACAGGCTCAGGTCGCGGAAGCGGAAATGGATTTTCTGGGGCGCAGTGGCTGCTATCGTAGTGGGTTTCGTTATCAAAGATCAGATCGACAGTAATAAAAGGAGCTTGTATACGTCTCGGCCCTCCACAAGCGCAACCACATCCGCATCCTATTCGTCTTCAATGGCAGAGAAACGTCCGCCGGTTGGCACCGGGAAGATTTTTACCACCAATCAGGTAAGGTACTGTGTTTACCAAGGAGCTCGCCTCGACTATTTGCGTGGGACGGTGTCCGGCAGTACGGAAATCTCTAGGTTCAATTTTCACGTCGAAGATTTTAACAGCAGGTGCTCTAACTACAAGTACCGAAGGGGCGTTCTCAAACGAATAAGAAGCGAGCTTGCAGGTAATCGAGCGGAGGTTCTAAATAAGGCATATCACTTGGTCCAATAACGATCCGCGTTGGCAGTGATTTTAATTTTGGAGAGTGCGCGTGAACGAAGAAGGTTTTGCAAATTTGGCGATCGAACTTTGGAAGTTAATCCGCTCATTTGAACAGGCTCTCGAAATGTTGCCGCTCGACAAGCAGTCAAAAGTCAAAGCCCAGGTCCGTTTTTCATATAGCCGATTGGTATCATTGCTCGATGATGCCGGTGTACGGATCAAGTGTTTTGATGGCGAGCCTTTTGAGCCTAACCTTCCAGTAACCGCAGTTAATGCAGATGATTTTAACGGAGTGACTGAAAATCTAGTTGTGAAACAAACGATCGAACCAGCCGTCGTTAAAGAGACAAAAGTGCTGGTTTTTGGAAAAGTTGTTCTCGCACGGGGGGGGTAAAATGTATCTGGGAATTGATTTAGGAACGTCGAATTCAGCAATCGCTGGAATTCTCAATTCTGATCTTCGGCTATTTAAGAGCGCCGATGGTACAGATGTTCTTCCGAGTATTATTCACATTGACCGCCGAGGTCATAAATTCGTCGGCGTAAGAGCTTACGAACAGGCGTTTCGCTCTCCAGAGAATGTAGCGCAAGGTTTTAAACGTCTTATGGGCACGAATACTCCAATTGAACTATCCGCCTCTGGCACAACAATGACCCCGGAAGAGGCCAGCGGGGAAATCATTCGTACGCTCGTGGGGCAGGCCGCGTCCGAAACTGGGGAAACCGAGAACAGGGGAGCAATTGTCACCATCCCAGCTGCGTTCAATCAGATGCAATCGGAAGCAACTATCCGTGCAGCCAACGACGCCGGCCTGGAAAGAGTGGGGCTCCTTCAAGAGCCGATTGCAGCCGCGATGGCCGCAATGTCACAGTCAAAAAATAAAAATGGGCAGTTTCTCGTTTATGACTTAGGTGGTGGCACGTTTGATTTGGCTCTCGTGCAAAGCCTCTCCGGTTCAGTGAATATCGTTGCTCACGAAGGGATCAACATGCTTGGTGGGCGGGATTTCGATAGGACTATCTTAAATTCCCTAGTTCGACCTTGGCTGCTTGATCAGTTTGATCTACCCGAGGACTATCAAACAGAGGACAAGTACCGACGCCTTGTGCGTATGGCGCAGTGGGCGGCAGAGAGAGCTAAGATCGAACTCTCTTCTAAAGAACAAGCGACGATCTTTGCTGGCGATGAAGATGTTCAGATCAAAGACGAAGCTGGAAATAATATATACCTCGAAGTTGAACTTAGTCGTAACTACCTCGAAGACCTCATCTCTGAGCGCATTGACGAAACTGTCACCCTATCCAGAAAAATCCTTAAAGATCATGGATACAGTCACGAGGATATAGATAAGATAGTTTTCATTGGTGGCCCATCGAAGATGCCGTGCATTCGCGATAGGGTTCCAAAAGAACTCGGTGTTCCTGGCGACCTCCAAACAGACCCAATGACCGCTGTTGCCTTTGGTGCGGCAATTTTTGCCGAGAGCCGAGAATGGTTAGAAAGTGGGACGAAACGGAAGACAACTCGTAGTTCATCAACTTCCAGCGGCCCGGTCAAAATCAAGTACAACTACCCCTCACGAACCTCGGAGGACCGCGTTCGCATCAAGGTTCAACCTTCAGAAAAAACTGATACCAAAGGCTTTGAAATTCAGGTCGATACTGGGGACGGATGGTCTTCAGGGCAAAAAGGGATCGAGAGTGGGATGACCTTGGAGGTGCCCATTTCGACCCCTGGTGACAATGCCATCAGAATTACAGTATTCAATTCGTCTGGGGCTCCCGTCCCTGAGGCGTCGTCCACATTTACAATTACCCGCACTCATGCAGCGGCAGCTGGAATTCCCGCTACACAGACCATTTCAGTAAAGGTGGTGGAGGGTGCAAGTGATGCTGCTCGAAACATACTTGAGCCGTTGGTGGAGAAAGGAACTCTGCTTCCGGCTAAGGGAAGTAAGAAATTTCGCGCCGCTCGCAATCTAAAATCTGGAGATCTTGAACACATTGATCTTGAACTTTATCAGCACGCCTCGGGTGTACCGGAGCCAGAACTCAATCTTTTCGTCGGGTCTTTTCGTATTGATGGTGTTGAAATTCCGACCAACTTGGCTATTCGGAAGGAGGACGAAATCATTGTGAACTGGAACATGGATGATAATGGATTGCTCAACGCTACGATTGAAATTCCTTCCATTGGTCAGATTTTTGACACTGGTAGATTTTACTCAGATATAGCAGGGCATCAGAATTTCGAGGGTGCAGACGGAACACAACTCGCTGATGCGGTCATCGATGATGCAGCACTTGATATAGAAAGCGTGGACGAGGTGCTTGGAAATACTGCTGACGAAGAAATTTCTAATCTGAAGCGGCAATTAAGCAGGCAACAAGAAACTCTTGAACATGCTCATGATGCTGACACGAGGCGGTCGGTAACAGAAGAAGCTCGCCAGATAAGGCAATCTTTATCCCGTCTTAAGCACGCGCCAGAAAATCGGGGCCGTGTGCTGATGCAGCAGTTAGTAACATTAAGTGCTGAATATGAGAGCAATGCTAGACCCGAAGCGGATCCCCGATCGAACGAGCGATTTGATCAGCTTGAAACTACCGCAACTGCCGCTCTTGAACGAGGCGACCAGGCTGCTCTTGAAGAAGCGGAACGGGCATTAAACGAAATGCAAAGGATTTATTTCAAAGAGATTTATCAGCAGCCGGCCTATCTTTTCGAAATCTTCAAGTCCCTCAGTGAAGAGCGTTATCTTGCTACGGATAAAGACCTTTTCGATAAGCTGGCACAAGAGGGCCTAGAGGCGGTAGCGGAGAACGATATTGATACCCTTCGTAGCGTAGTTGGCAAGATGATTGAAAACATGTTTACGGTGGGGGCGGCTGATAAGTCTATTTCTCTCCTCGCTGGGCTAATGAGGGCTTGATCAATGTCTCACGCCTTCCCATGGCTTCCTTTCGGAATGGAGGTTTCAGGCGGCGCAAAAGTTGGGCGTCTCGTAAAAGACAGCACCAGCTTTCAAGTCGTCCAGGCGCAAGGCGGAAGTGAATTCATTCTTCTATCGAAGACACCCGGACCATTCGCAAACGAAGTAGAGGGGCTTATTCCAGACGCTTCCCATTTTGATAGGCTTGGCCGAATTAATTTCGGTGCCGACGATTTCATAACCCTGATAACCAGCGAAGACGACTGCCCAATGTGCGTTGGTGATATACCTCAACGAAGTACGCTCCTGTCTGCCAAGGAGCTTTTGGATTTGGCAACAGCGATTGGTGATTTGAACGTTCGGAGTCCTGATGCCAATTGGTCAGAAGCCTTGTATCTCCAGGAGTTCAATATCGCCATTCCTGTGGAAGAGAACAACGCACCCGAGAACCGTGACGTGTTAGCCATTAGTTTGTTGACAGGCGGTGTTGAGGACACATCGCTTTCCTCGTCTCAGATCGGCGCTGTAAATCGTTGGATTACCAAGTTTGAAATCGAGAAGTTTTTTAATCTCCTCGGCATTGAGCGTCATGGGGCTAAAAGGAAGCCCGACTCGAAAGTTCGTAGCCCTGATGAGTTTGCATTGGCAGGGCGCCCAGAGCTCGAGGAGTTCTTTCGTGAGTACGTTATTGATCACTATTGGAGGAAAGACAAATACGACGCACTAGGGGTAAAGCCTCCTGGGGGCATTCTGCTTTTTGGTCCGCCTGGTTCTGGAAAAACCTATGCTGTAAACCAGCTCGCAGATTTTATGAGATGGCCGGTTTATGACATCGATATGGGAAAAGTCGGTAGTCCCTATATTCACCAAACTTCTGTCGCTATTCGAAAGCTTTTTGAGACGGCCTTCGAGAATGCGCCAAGCATGATACTAATCGATGAGGTTGATGCCTTTGTTGGCGATCGCGATCTCGCTGGTCAAGATCATAAAGTCGAAGAGATTTCGGAGTTCTTGAGATTAATAGAGGCCGCAAGTGAGCGCGGCATAATCGTTATCGCGACGACCAACAGAAAGGATGCAATTGATAAAGCCATCAAGAGGCGCGGGCGCTTCGATCACTTGATTGAAGTGGGATATCCGGGTGCGCCGGAAATCATGTCAGTTTTGGAAGCTTTGCTTGCTGAACGCCCGTATGTCGCCGGGCTCAATCTAGAGACAATATCGGAAAAACTTAAAAATCGAGCGATGAGCGATATTGCATGGATCGTTAACGAAGCTGCTAGGATCGCGGTGAAATCTGAAAAGGATCAGATCGACGATATTTGCCTTATGCAAGCAGTTGGGCGTCTTCCATCGGGGTGATGCCCACATTCGTCAGGTGAGATGGAAGGCAGTGAGGACAAAATACAGTTCGGAGCCACTTTGTAATTCAGTCGGGAGTGATCTGGGGTGCCGTAAGGTCGGTGAGGGGATTGAATTGGCAGAATTAGTTCTTTTCTCAAAGCTCACTCCTGTACAGTTACTGCGCTAGATCTTCTATCATTTCAACCTTTCAGGGAGTAGACTGCCCCTAATGAAATCGCCGAACTGTTTCATTGTTGTAATTTAAGGGGTTTGACTTAACGAGGGGGGTACGATGGGGTTGTTTGGATCATTGCTTGGAAATAAAAAGTCTTCTTCGGATTTACCTCCCGAAGTCGAGCAGGTATTTGAGAAACTTCATCGTTTTCTCTCGGATGAGAACCTACAAAACTCGAAGATGCCGTCGCCACTATCCGCTCACAACGTTTCAAGAGGCTTCACGGCCTCGATCATT
>CAJWOI010000214.1 GCA_913044255.1 uncultured Alphaproteobacteria bacterium | reverse complement strand
CGAGGCGGGCGTTAGACGGGTCGTCTTCATGAGCTCCGGCAACACACAACTCGGGTTCATGTTCGACCACTCCGGCCCCTACTACAAGCTGGCGACGATGCGGGAGGACGACCGCGATTTCCCGACCGATTGGCCTTTGATCACGATCGAAGATGGGCCGTATCCAAACAATCCGTACGGGGTCGGCAAGGTGTTCGGGGAGAATCTGGGACGGCTTTATTCCGAGCTGCATGGAATATCGACCCTGTCGATCAAACTCGGCGGGGTGCTCAAAGAGAACCGGCCGCATGTGCGGGGCATCTGGCCCGGGTTCCTGGATCAGATGGACTGTATCGACATGGTCGATCGCTGCATCAACGCGCCGGACGATCTGATGTACGACGCCTTCAACGCCATCTCAAACAACAAGTGGCGCTGGCGCGAGATCCAGCACGGCGCGGATGTCCTAGGATGGGTGCCGAAGGGCAGTGCGGAGATCGCAGCCCAACGTGATGGTATTAGCCCTGGGCACGAACACGGACCGTCTACACCCTCCGGCTACAAGGGCTATGAAGATTAAGCGCCAGCCAATCCGCCATGAGCATAATCCACCGGCATAAATCACTGACATGGCTCAATCGTCCGGGTGCAGTACGACGCGGCGTCCTGTTTGTTTTGTCGATTTCGATCCTGGCCATCACTGGTGCTTGGCTCTGTGAGCCGACTGAAAACCTGGAAACAGAACCCGACGTGAATCTCGGGCAAGAATCATCCAAAGTTATTTCCAGTCCAAATACCGCGAGTGCTTCACTACCCAGCCCGGATTCTTTGACGCCATTTTTCCTGGAAGTGGAATCTCCCGAGACCATGGATACCTTGGTGGCAGAATCTTCCCTGACGGTGGAGGGGCGGACAAGAATCGACGCCTTTGTAACCATCAATGAGCATGTAGTGGAGCCCGATATTGAAGGCCGCTTCAGCCAGGTGGTGGAGCTTGAACCCGGACTGAACATCATCGAAATTATCTCCAGCAGCGCTGGTGGACAACAGAAGTCCGCGATCCTCGGTATCGGATACAGGCCGGAACAATGACAAACTTCATCCGCCTGACCTTCGTGCTCATTTCGGTGATTGCACTAACCGTGATATCCGTTCCTTCCGCATCGGCTGACAATCCTGAGGTTCCGTCTCTCGGCGACGTCGTTCCAATTCAACAATCAACTGTCGTCGGGTGGAGCAGTTGCAGCCTTATTGATGAAAGCGTTTCCGGTGTTGACCTTTGCTTCGACCCGTCGGTTGTTGCCCCGAGATGGATAAAGCTCGAAGTTTCTGGCCCCGCACCTAATGCGGATCTCACTGGTGAATTTCCATCAGGCTGGGGAATAAGGGCTCAGCTCCCGATTCAGAATCGGGGTACGGAACAGGTAGTTATTGATGCTGGGACAACAATCCTGTCTTTCACGACTGCAAAAGCGGTAGTCGACGTTGTAGTCGATGCCGAGGTTATCGTCCCTCCTCGCCAGGGTGACGAAGCTGGATATGCCACTGTCACTGCCCTTTTTGATAGCGAGGATTTACAACCCGGTTTAAACGATATTGCCTACGTAGTGAACCCCGGCCATGACATTGTTGAATCAAACATATCCAACAATTCTGGCACTTTGCGGTTGTTCCATCCTTCCGCATATCCACGCGTTGTTATTAATGAAGTTATTCTTCCTGACTATGTACAACTTGACGTTGACTTTCTGGAGGGCTACACGATCACCGTCAAAGGAACAAATCTCGGGGGAGACATGACTAGGGGGATCAGGTTTGAGACAGTTTTTCAAAACAAAGCTAAAGGAGAAGTGGGTGCATATCGGTCCGGCCCACTACAACAAGGTGGGGATTTCGAATTCACCACCGTTTGGCCTGCTGGCCCTGGAACTGTCACTGTTGATCAATCCAATATCGACATACGTTTTCAGGACGAGTCGGCTAGCCGGTTTGGTCCCTATGCGTGGGCTTCCATTATCAACACAGACACAAGTTCACCGACAGACTTACTGCCCTTAGTTGGTGAGGGTTATATGGTTCTTTACTTCGCATTGGAGGCTATCGGCAACCAGCCCGACTACTTCTTGTCCCCGATGGAAATTGGCAGTGAAGTCATGTTGTCCGGCTCCAATTACAACCATAGGGGCCCGTTTACAGAGGGTCGTACCATGAAGGCCTTCTACGGTGATCAATGGGTCGGAAAGCAAACACCTGAAGACTACGATGGCGATGCCATTTTCAGTACGAACCTTGAAATAATACCCCCCGTTCCACACGCTATGTACCCGAGCGAAAACCATGTATTCAACCTCACATCCCATCCACCGGTCCTCAAGGAAGACTGGCAATTTTGTAGTGCCGAGTCAACTAAACTAGAAGAGTACGTAGACCTCAATAACAAATTATCCGACCAGTTAATTCACAGATGTTTTGGCATATCGCACTCTGACAAATTGTTTGGATGGGACACGTATGCCCAATGGGGTCAATGGGTAGATGCTTGGGCTGATTCTTTTTTGCGATTCCGATGGCTTCCGGCCGAAAGTAAATTAGAAGGCAAGGCTGTTACATTACAGATTTTCGATCTTGATAATGTGGTCGTACACGGGGTGGCATTTACACCTTTTTTATCTGAGATAAGCGACCCTATATTTACTGGAATCACAATAGATGAGTTTCAAAAATATGCAGACCATACTGGCAACATAAATCCTCGCCATTACAACGATATATATGAATATTATTTAAACGAGGATTGGGGAAATGATATTGCCACCTCAAAGGCCACAGCAGGTTACTTTAATCAGTACGTATACGATGGGCCGCCATTAGAACCAGGTCCTTATAGCTGGCGTGTAACGACCGACGTGAATGCAGAAGCGGGGTCAGAAATATGGTCCGAACCTGTGACATTTACTATCAAGGCACTACCTTCGACTTCCGACCAGTTACCCCCATTAAAAACGGTTTTCAGGGGGGAGGTTACGAACACCTACACGGGTGGATTTACCGTTGCCACCGAATCTGGGTTCGTCAATATACGAACGGACGATGAGACCATCATCTACAGCGGACTTACGGGTATGCAGTCCGAAGTACCCATCGGTTGGAAGGTACATGTGTGGTCGGAAGAAGTGCCATACGTCGTCGGTACAACTCTGGTCCCCTACGAATCAATTCCTATCGCTAATTCGGTAGAACAGTTCGTAACCAACCGCAGCCACAAGAGATGCACTGTGATAGGCCAGGCCGAATCTGGAAAGAGTGCTGTCACCTGCGACGACGGTGATTACATCGAGTTGAACGACTCCGACCTTCCATCGGGTGCGAGCACCATAGTCCTCGTAAAAGATCACAAAGAGTGCGAGGTGATCGATGTCAGTTCCTCTGGCGTGGCATCGCTTGAGTGCGAAGACGGAGAAGTGGTAACGCTGAATCAGTCACTGAAAGCCGGCCAGGTAATCCTGATCCCCGGAAAGTCAGCCAAATTGATATCGACCGCCAACCGTCTATACGACCGAATAAATGAATTCAAGATCAGTGCGACCGCCGCCAAAGATCAGCAGTTGACGGAAGAGTTGGATGAGTATGACTTACAGATAAATGCCGATTTCGATGCGGCGTTCGCTGAAGTTGTCGCCAATGCATCGGCTGAGGTCCAGGACTTCCTTCAAACGGTCACGATCCTACACGACATGGTCACAAAGCTCGCCGGGTCCTTCATATCTGGTGATAACAACTTCATATTCGATGGCCGGGACATTTCTGAACTGGCTTCACAACTTCAAATATTCGCGGACTCTTATGAAAATATGATCGACCTTATGGTCTCCGAGATGCTCGCTGAAATGCCTCAGGCAACCCGAGACGCAACTATCTCAAGCATTAAAAATCAGAGTGGCGCGTTCATATCAGACATGAGAACTGAGCTGGAGCGAGCCGTTTACTTCCTCAATCAAGGCGACCTGATAGAAGCAGTTAGTGTGATGGACAGCGCTATGGCAAAGGAGGAGATCTGGCAGCAACAAGTGTTGATTCCAGCCAGTAGCTCGACCATGGCGTCTGAAGCTATTGCGACGGTAGAACAGGAACTCGTCGAGTACGGCGATTCATTAAGTGAAGAAAACAGGGCAGATATCGAACAGAAGTTACAGGCCCTCAAAACAGCGGTCTCCAACGGCGCATCTAACCTGCAGACATTGATCGACGAACTGTACAAAACAGTCGACATGGCCTGGGAATCCTATGGGGGTGACAATGAATCAGGTGGTCAAAATGGTGATGCGGGGGCTCGTGCATTAGAAGCCATTGCCGAGGTCGACAATTCGATCGCCCAGTACGGGGAATCGTTAACTGCTGAGAAAAGAAAAGGCCTCGAACAGAAACTAGAAACCCTGAAGACCGCTTTAGCCAACGGTGAATCCAACCTTCAACCCCTGATAGATGATCTCTACGAGGCGCTGGGAACTGCATGGGTTTCCCCCGGAAACAGTTCCGGTGGCTGGGTGGAAGGTGACAATGAGTCAGGTGGTCAAAATGGCGATTCGGAGACCCGTGCATTAGAAGCCATTTCCAAGGTTGAGAATTCCATCGTCCAGTACGGGGCATGGCTAACTGATGAAAAAAGAACAGGCCTGGAACAGAAACTAGAAACCCTCAAAACAGCTTTAGCCAACGGCGAAACAAATTTGGAACCGTTGATAGATGATCTCTACGAGGCATCGAGTACTGCATGGGACTAGATGTCCAACCCACTCGATCGGCGAAACGCCGGCTGAAATTCCAAGCCTGATCCGTCTGCTACCCCCGAGCCATTAGCTACTGCCCGTCAACGGGCCGCATCAGGCAGAGCGAACTGAGACTGGGTCGTCTGTCCCGGCCAGGCTTGTTGAAGCATCAGGGATGCGCCTATTTCACCGAGAGCATCGGCTGCTTTTGCACCGTGCCCGTTGCCGCCAGTTAGGACAACCACTCTGCCGTCGCAAATCGCCTCGGAGTAAGGCCGTAGAGAATGCGTCTCGCTGGTCACACACGCAGCGGTTATCGAGTCAGAAAGGTCCAGACCTGGCATCATGCGATGAAGCTCCGCACGATAGGCGTCCGCTATTTCAGGGTCGCCATCAGAGCGTAGCCATTCGTTCAATTCATTCAGGTTAGCAATTCGTTGTGGCCCTTCCGGACCACCACCGATCTTCAAGTACTTTTGACCGTCTGGATATGTAACCGGCGGGTGCCAGTACGTTCGTACTCTTCCATTTCCAGGATGACAGCCAACGCTCGGCATTCCATTCAAATCGGATAACGTTGCGTCACCTACAGGAACCATCACTATGGTCCGACCGCGCACGTGCAGTGGGAGCAGAATCGGAAGCAAGTTATCGAATGTGCTGTA
>CAJWOI010000213.1 GCA_913044255.1 uncultured Alphaproteobacteria bacterium | reverse complement strand
TGAGAATGGTGAGGGGAATGACGGTGTGCCCCAAACCAGTGAGATACCGGTTTTGCCCGGAGAGGCCCGGGTCTACGAACTTAAACCGAGGCAACCGGGGACCATGTTTTATCACTGTCACGTTCAACCCGCGGTACATATATTGATGGGGCTTCAAGGCATGTTCGTCGTTGAAGAAAATCGCCCAGATAATTGGGTACAGACACTTAACCTCGGCGCCGGGCATGTTCGCCATCGATCAGAGGCTGTACGAAAGGCCTACGACCGAGAATACGATCTCCATTACCAGGATATCGATAATGACATGCATACGCTTATTCAGGAGACCAATGACCCTCGCAGCGTCATAAAAAATATTCATCAGAAATATGATATCACCGAACGCACCGCAGATTATTTTGTACTGAACGGCCAATCTTTCCCATACACGTTCCGAGAATCCTTGGTTGTCGTTTCGCCCAACGAAAGAGTGCGTTTGAGAGTTTTAAATGGCGGCTCTAACGGTGTCGCGCTTCACACGCACGGTCACAAGGCGAGCATTACTCACACAGATGGCGTGTTCGTGCCGGAAAGTGTTCGTTTACGGCGTGACGTTGTGTGGGTAGCGCCGGCGCAACGGGTTGATTTGCTTTTAGAAACAAAGAACGATGGTCTCCGATCTTATGGGGAGGGAATTTGGCTTTTTCACGATCATCAGGAAACCGCGGTTACCAATGATGGAATTGGCCCGGGTGGTGGAATAAGCGCGATTGTTTATGAATCTTTCCTTGATGAAGAGGGTTGGCCCAGATTGCAAGGTGTTGATTGGGCCCCTTACTTCAGTCAGGAATACTACGATGGTAAGGTACCTGTATGGCAGGCATACGATCCATTGAACCACTTTGGCGACTTAGCCAAATCCAATACCGGACCGTTACGAGCTGTTGCCGTGGCGATCGACCTCGGTCTTTTGTTAACGTTTCTGATAATTCTGTTTCGACGATGGGGTCGACCACACCAAGTATGAGGTATGGTGATAATGAGCAAGAACTGGCGATATCAGCAACTCTCGTTGGTCTACGCAGTTTGTATAACCCTATTTGTTTTCCTTGGGGTCAACCTCGCGGCCGGTGATGAGCTGGTTGAGGGCATTGGCCTGATACACGTCATCGCCCCTGATCGAACATCAGTAAATTTAACTCACGATCCAATCCCAGAGATTGGATGGCCGGCAATGACCATGGACCTTGGATTGTCAGAACTCGCCCGTGCACAAGCGTCTCAGCTGATGCCTGGGATGGTCATCAAATTTACTTTGGAGCGCGATCCCGAAGGTATTTTTCAAATTGGAGATGTTCAAATTGCACCGGAAGGGACATCGGTCGACGCCGCCAAAAGTCAAGGGGATGCCCCTGGATCTACAGATCACGACACTATGGATCATGACGCTATGGATCATGACACTATGGATCATGACAGGATGGATCATGGTGAACACGGTCACAATATGATCCTCGACGATGAGGGTATGGTCATGAACGCAAATCACGATCGCCTTCCAGAGGATTGTTCTGCGATTAGCCAGGATTACGAGTTTAAAATTCAGGTGGGGCGCCACTACACCGAGGGTCGGCCGGGTGTTATTTATGGCTATAGTGAGCACGAAATAAATGTCGAGCCGTGCAGCCGTATCAAAGTCGAGCTGATCAATGACGATTCCATCCGTCACCAATGGATGGTGCATGGGTTGCCACGCTACCTATACCCCCAAGGAATGTTTCATCTTGAGGCTTCCGGAGGTGCAACGAAAACGGGAACTTTTATCGTTCCCAGTGACGACCGCACCTATCTTATCCATTGCGATATGGCTCAGCACATGGAGAAAGGTCTTAAAGGGCAGTTGGTAGTAGGTGACGGTAACGGGAATTTATTTA
Organism: uncultured Alphaproteobacteria bacterium; assembly: GCA_913044255.1. Taxonomy (GTDB): domain Bacteria; phylum Pseudomonadota; class Alphaproteobacteria; order UBA7887; family UBA7887. The sequence goes on along the minus strand of CAJWOI010000213.1, from coordinate 3,510 downwards.
GTATTCCCGGAGTTAGTGGGGCGATGAGGTCCAATGCTGAGGATGAAGAATCCAATATTTGGAATCAGGCAATGGTTTATTTTCTTGGTACATCAGCTTTGGGTGCTGTGATTGTTCTGTTTACTAGTATTGGCAAACTATCCTAGCCTTCTTATTTCTCTACCGATGCAAGCCTTCAGTATTCGCCCAAGAAATCGCGAAAAGCTACAGTCGGAACCGCACTAGTGAAATTGGCAAAAATCGGCGACAATTCCCTGGTGGCTGTAATGATAGAGGATTAAGCCATGTTACCCGACTGTTTGACCCAGGACGTCATCAATGATTTCCAACGCGACGGGGTGGCTCTGATCCCGGCGGCTTTTACGGTAGACTGGATCGAAACCCTGCGTTGTGGCTTGGCGAAGAATATTGCCAAACCGGGGCCACACCGCCGCGAGTATACCGCTGACGGGAAGCCGGGCCATTTCTTCGGTGATTATTGCAACTGGTCGCGGATTACTGAGTATGAGGATTTCGCCCGCAATTCGCCAGCCGCCGATATCGCAGGCGCGTTGATGGGGTCGGCCAAGGTCAACCTGTTTCATGAACATGTGTTGGTCAAGGAACCGGGGACTCAGGATCGGACGCCGTGGCACCACGACCAGCCTTATTACTGCGTCGATGGCGACGACAATGTGAGCCTGTGGATCCCCCTGGACCCGGTGCCCCGGGGACGGGCCGTTGAATTCATTAGGGGATCGCACAAGTGGGGCCGCTGGTTCACGCCGACTAAATTCATCGGCGTCGACTATGAGCGTGATGACGAGGGATTCGAGGACATGCCTGATATAGAGACCGAACGCGATAAATACGACATCGTCTCGTTCGGACTGGAACCCGGCGATTGCATGGCCTTCCATTTCCGTACCGTGCACGGCGCGCCGGGCAATGCATCCACTGATACTTGGCGGCGAGCCGTCTCCTTTCGCTGGACCGGTGACGATGCTCGCTTTGTTGTCCGCAAAGGTGAGATGTCTCCACCCTTCGTGGATTTCGAGAATTGCCATCACCAGTCCGGCGACCTTCTTGACAGCGACTTGTTTCCGGTGATCCGGAATTCGCGCGGTTAGTATTCGGATCCATTCGAGCTACCGCCGAGAGTTATCTCCCTGTTAATTCTTTAATAGTGCTTAACTCACGGGTGTACTCCGGAGGAACTGCGGTTATTTAGACATGTATTGGATACAAACCAAAATTTGTGAAATGCTAGTACAATATTTTGCGAATCAAAACCTGGTACATTGAATTGATCGGGGAGGGGTGATGGAAATTGGTGACGCTTTCGCATCGGCGTTCGCATTGGTTGTCAATTTTGAGAGCGACTTGGTCGAAATTGTTTCGCTTTCGTTGCAGGTAAGTTTTCTAGCTGTTGGCTTTGCAAGTCTTATAGGACTGCCGATAGGTGCATCGCTTGCTGTTTTCAAATTTCCCGGTCGGACTTTTATTATCGTTATTCTTAATGCGATGATGGGACTTCCGCCGGTAGTAATAGGTCTTATTGTTTACTTAATACTATCGCGGTCTGGGCCGCTTGGCACTTTGGGACTGCTTTATTCCCCGACTGCCATGGTCATTGCACAAGTGTGTTTAATAACCCCTATCATCGCCGCGCTAACACGACAGAGCACGGAAGACTTGTGGCATGAGTACTCTGAACACCTCAGATCACTTGGTATCGGACCCTGGCAATCCGTAAACACTCTGCTTTGGGATAATCGCTTCAGTTTAATTACGGCAGTTTTAGCTGGTTTTGGGCGGGCGAGTGCCGAGGTGGGGGCGGTAATGATTGTTGGCGGCAACATCGATCATGTGACACGGGTGATGACGACTGCAATTGCTCTGGAAACCAGTAAGGGAGACTTAGCATTGGCCCTTGGGCTCGGCATTATTCTCCTGGTATTGGCATTAAGTGTAAATGCTGCGGCATTTCTCATTAATGAATCGGCCATGAAGCGATATGGCTAATTCTGTAAACTTAAACCTTTCCAAATCTGCAAAGGTCAGGACTGTTCGTATATTGCCGCTAAAATTGAAAGATGTGTCCTATGAAATTGAAGGGATGCGTCTCATCAAGGACCTAAGTGTCGAATTCTCTCCTTCTTCGTTGACCATTCTCTTGGGGCCAAATGGGGCGGGCAAAAGTTTGCTGCTTCGGCTATGTCATGGCCTAATTGAGCCGTCGAGTGGGACTGTTGAATGGGGCGGAAACGAGAACGCTTCAGCAAGACGCTACCAAGCGATGGTTTTTCAACGCCCAGTTATGCTTAGACGTAGTGTTTTTGCCAATCTTGATCATAGCCTGAAGCACCGTGGAATAAAAAAGGCGGAACGAATTTACAAGATTGAAAAGATACTGAAACATACAGGTTTAACACGCCTTGCCAACGTACCGGCGCGGCGTTTATCAGTTGGAGAACAACAACGATTAGCGGTTGCCCGCGCGTGGTGTCTTGACCCAGAGGTGTTGTTTTTGGATGAACCCACGGCAGCTCTAGACCCCGCAGCTACCCATTCTTTGGAAGAAATTATTGATGAAATCAAAAAGTCTGGCACCAAAATCATTATGTCTACACACGATCTCGGGCAGGCCAAACGGCTTGCAGATGAGGTATTATTTCTTTACCGGGGACGCCTTCTTGAAAGAGCCGACGCCAATCAGTTTTTTGATCAACCGGAAAATGACTTGGCACAGTCATTTATGCGTGGCGAACTTTTATGGTGGAACCGACAGGAACTGAAGGCGCCTAAAAAATTTAATAATCGTAAGGGAATGTGAGGTGGGTGCAGGCTCTCCAAAATATTTTATGCGAAGAGCTGTTATTATTTTCATTTTTGCGCTTTTTATCAATTCCCAAGCCTCGGCGGCAGAGCAATTTATTGTGGTTGCCTCAACAACTTCTACCGTTAATTCTGGTCTCTTTAAAAAATTGTTGCCCGCATTTAAAGACAAAACGGGTATAGCTGTGCGCGTTGTGGGTGTAGGAACGGGTCAGGCTATCGAAATTGCGAAACGAGGAGATGTTGATGTGTTGTTTGTTCACCATGAGAAGTCCGAAGTAAATTTCGTTAAGGATGGATTTGGAGTTAGGCGCCATGAAGTAATGTATAACGATTTCGTGATCGTCGGGCCAAAAAGCGATCCAGCGGATTTAAAGACTGCAAAAAATGTGGTCGCCGCTTACCAAAACATTTCAGCAACCAAATCAACTTTTGTATCTCGCGGTGACGATAGTGGGACACATAAAAAAAGTCTTGAATTTTGGAGCGAGGCAATAACAAACCAGGTTAATTCAAACGAAAATAGATGGTACCGGGAAGTGGGAGCTGGGATGGGCGCCACCTTAAACATGGCGCAGGAGATGAAGGGATATACGTTAACGGACAGAGCTACATGGGAAGCTTTTCAGAACAAGGGATCTTTGGCTATTCTTTTCGAAGGAGACCCATGGATGCGGAATCCGTACAGCATCA
>CAJWOI010000212.1 GCA_913044255.1 uncultured Alphaproteobacteria bacterium | reverse complement strand
CACATCTCGGCGCACAGTGGCAGTTTGCCCTCAGCCAGTCGGTTGCGACCGTATTTCTCGTACTCCGAGATTGAATTGTCTTCTTCAGGTCCGCCGGCGCAGAAGGTGCACTTGTCCATCTTGCCGCGGCTTCCGTAGTTGTCTTTTTCCGGGAACTGCGGCGCCCCAAATGGACAGGCGTAGAGACAGTACCCGCAACCGATGCACAGGTCCTTGGAATGCAGCACCACTCCCTGGTCGGTTTGATAAATGCAATCGACCGGGCACACTGCCATGCAGGGTGCGTCGGAACAATGCATGCAGGACACCGAGATGGAGCGTTCGCCTGGCTTCCCGTCATTGATAGTGACCACACGGCGGCGGTTGATGCCCCAGGGCACCTCATGTTCGTTTTTGCAGGCGGTGACGCAGGCGTTGCACTCGATGCAGCGTTCGGCGTCACATAGGAACCTCATTGTAGCCATTTGTCGTGCTCCTCCGCGTTGCAGTTATGCGGCTTCAATGCGGCACAAGGTGCATTTTGTTTCTTGCATCGCAGTGACACTGTCGTAGCCATAGGTTGAAGCTGTATTCGAAGCTTCTCCGAGCACGTAAGGATCTGTGCCGGATGGATATTTGTGGCGCAGGTCTTTGCCCATCCAGTGCCCGCCAAAATGGAATGGCATGAACACCACACCTCGGCCGACACGCTCTGTGAGCATTGCCTTGACTCGAATTCGTGCGCCTTCTGCTCCCTCAAGCCAAATGTCGTCCCCGTCTCCGATGCCATGGTTATTCGCATCAAACGGGTTGATCTCCGCAAACATTTCCTGTTGCAATTCAGCCAGCCACGGATTGGATCGTGTCTCGTCTCCACCACCTTCATATTCGACTAGTCGGCCTGATGTGAGGATCAGTGGATAATCCTTGCTGAAGTCTTTCTCCTGGATTGATTTGTAGAGTGTTGGAAGTCGGTAGAAGACTTTATCGTCGTAGGTCGGATAATCGGCCACTAAATCCCGACGCGGTGTGTACAAAGGTTCTCTGTGAAGTGGCACGGGGTCCGGGAAGGTCCAAACGACAGAGCGTGCCTTGGCATTTCCAAACGGTGCACAGCCATGCTTGATTGCAACCCTTTGGATGCCACCTGAGAGATCTGTTTTCCAATTGACTTTGCCGATGTCGTTGCCGCCGATTCCTTCGATGGTACTACGTTCCTGAGAAGTAAGGTCTTTGTCCCAACCAAGTTTCGTTAGCATCGCCATCGTAAACTCGGGATAACCATCCTCAATCTCGGAGCCAACCGGGTGGCTACCTTCAGCAAGTAGATTTTCGCCTTCTCGCTCTACCCCGAACCGTGCCCGGAAGCACAGTCCGCCGTCGGCCACGGACTTGGAAGTGTCGTAGAGGATTGGGGTGCCCGGATGGCCCATTTCTGGTGTACCCCAGGCCGGCCAAGGCATCCCATAATAGTCTCCGTCACAAGGTCCGCCGACCGCTCGCAATGTGGTTCTGTCGAAGGTTTTCTGATGCGCCATATGCTTACGTATTCGCTCTGGCGACTGGCCGGTATAGCCGATAGTCCACATACCGCGGTTGATTTCGTGAGTAACGTCCTCGACGTTTGGCGTGTCATTCTCCACCCTAATGTTCTTGAACATCTGTTCAGCAAAGCCGAATTTGCGCGCCAGACGGTATATGACATCTTGGTCGGGGAGAGATTCGAACAATGGATCGACGACTTTTTCTCGCCACTGGATAGAACGGTTGGACGCGGTGACCGATCCATACGTCTCGAATTGGGTTGCTGCAGGCAGCAGGTATACGCCATCAGTGCGGTCTTGCATCACTGCGGTCATGGTTGGGTATGGATCAACCACTACCAAAGTGTCGAGATGCTCCATCGCGCGCTTCATATCTGGCAAACGTGTTTGCGAATTCGGAGCGTGGCCCCAAAATACCATGCCCTGGATCGGGTTGTTTTGTTCAATTTGTTCCGGATCCTCAATCACGCCATCGAACCAACGAGAGACCGGGATGCCTTTGGCCGACATGATTTCCGGGGACGCAAACCGGTTAAGGAGATACTCGTAGTCTGTTTCCCACACCCGGGCCCAGTGTTTCCAAGCCCCCGCGGATAACCCGTAATAACCGGGCAGGGTATTGCACAGCACGCCTAGATCGGTCGCTCCTTGCACATTGTCGTGTCCGCGGAAAATATTGGTGCCGCCACCTGCTTTGCCCATGTTGCCAAGTGCCAGTTGCAGGATGCAATAGGCGCGGGTGTTATTGTTGCCATTTGTATGTTGTGTTCCCCCCATGCACCAGACGACGGTTGCGGGACGGTTCTCGGCCAAAATTTGAGCAACTCTTTTAAGCTGTGATCCCGGTGTTCCGGTTACCCGTTCGACTTCGTCCGGTGTCCATTTCGCAACTTCGGATCTGATCTGATCCATGCCCCACACACGCTGCTGGATAAACTCCTTGTCTTCCCATCTATTCTCAAAAATATGCCACAGCAAACCCCAAACTAGCGCCACGTCGCTGCCGGGGCGCAGGCGGACATATTCGTCGGCATGGGCGGCCGTGCGCGTAAAGCGCGGGTCGCAAACGATCAGCGGCGCGTTGTTCCGCTCCTTCGCCTTGAGGATGTGCAACAGCGATACCGGGTGCGCCTCGGCCGGGTTACCACCGATGAAGAACATCGAGCGTGAATTGTGTATGTCGTTGTAGCTATTGGTCATGGCGCCGTAGCCCCAGGTATTGGCGACGCCTGCGACCGTAGTGGAATGACAGATCCGAGCCTGGTGGTCCACATTGTTGCTACCCCAGAACGCTGCAAATTTTCGGAAAAGATAGGCTTGCTCATTAGAAAACTTGGCAGACCCCAGCCAATACACGGAATCGGGCCCCGAGGCGTCACGTATTTTTGTTAGCCGATTGCCGACTTCCTCAATCGCTTGATCCCAGCTGATTCGTTTCCATTCACCACCTTCCATCTTCGTTGGATATTTTAGCCGGCGCTCGCCGTGGGCGTGCTCCCTTACGCTGGCGCCCTTGGCACAGTGTGCGCCAAGGTTAAAAGGACTGTCGAATGATGGTTCCTGACCAACCCACACTCCATCCTGCACCTCCGCAATGACCGAGCAGCCGACGGAACAATGTGTGCAAACTGACAAAACTTTTTTAATTTCGCCGACTGCGCCAGAATGGCCTTGTGCTGGGGCTTTGCGAACGTGCGCAAGTGGCAATAGCCCTGTTAGAGCAGCCGTGCCGCATGCAGTAATCCCGGAGCGCTTAAGGAAAGTACGTCGATCCAGAAATCCTGATCCTCCAACTGCAGCCTTGCGTTCATGATTTCGAGTCGTAGCAGCTCTGCGTTTAATTAACATCGCTTTAGGCTCCCTTTAGAACCGGGCCAATTGATACACGCGCCGGACATGCTCTGTCTCTCGATAACGACTTTGATCGCCGTTTGATTCCGGATCGGAGGATGCGGCTTCGCTCTGTTTGTCGCCGACGGCTAATGCAGCTACTCCGCTGATTGCACTAACACCGGCGGTTCTAAAAAAGCGGCGTCGGTTGACCGATTTATCCGGAGATACTTTCCGCATTTTGTCCATCATTGTGACATCCCTTAGCAAAGTCAAAATTCTATCGAGAAGGCCTCAAGCTCTAGGCGTAGGAAAACCCTTCCTAGCGCTCCCACGGTTCGGTAAAAATCTGCTGATTCGGCAGATTCGAGGTCTATGAAGAACTGTGTTCCCCAAGACCCAAGATGTTTTGAAAAAAAATCTTTTTGAATTGAGAGGTCAGCGGGGATACCGAAATCTCCCGCGATCAATCCCGACATAACTTCACAAACGCTCGCGATTCCATCTTCTGGTTCGCCAACTCTACTGTCTCGCTCAATGCCGAGTTTGCGTAAATCCGCACGCAGCCGGGCCAGCGGCTTTTCGTGCAAAAATCCGGAAAGGTAGTAGGAGCCATAGGGGATGAGTTCGCCGCCTCCTAACCCCACGAACAAATTGTGATATTCTCGTGCGACTGCCGCCGGCGTGACTCTCTGTGCACGTGCCGCTAATTCGCCAATATTTTGCCCAATCGGGGTGTCGCTGTATGGTAGGCCCGCGACAATATCCAAGACGTCTTTGCCGGGGTTGTCGCCTAGCAAGAGAGCCAATAACCGATACGTGCCGGCTCGCGCCGTTTCGCCGGTGGCCGCGGCGTGCACTACATCCTCGGACGATGGCTCCACTGTTGCAATGTTGTTGGACGGGATCACTTAACCCTACCACCCCCTTCGAGTCACACCGCAACATTCTTTCGCCGCTGTCAGAGTGATCCTGCGCAATATTGTCGGATCAGCAGCGGCCGGTCAACTAGAAAATGATGACTAAAATAGTCTTGTTTTAAATATGGCCAAGAACCGGCCTCACCAAGCTCGTTAAAACTTATTTCTCTAACCCTAATTCGTAACTAGTCCAACCGCTTTTAATAAATTCAAATGGGGCAGGAAAACTATCCTCAGGTCTTATGTTTAGTTTGGTTACCATCTAAATCGACGTTCGAGCTGTCATCCATGCTATTCTCGTCTGTGGCCAAGACACGTTCCACCTGCTCCGAACCTTCGGCACGGTCTGAATCTTCGACAGGTTCTGGTTCTTCTTTAGGACCGATCATGCCCTTGCCTACCTGATAGGCAGTTTGCACCACCTTGCCTAAGTCCATTCTCGCAAAATCTTCATCGTAGTCGTTAAGGCCGTCGACGTTGGCTAATATGGGGTCGCTTTTCCACAGTTTACGCAGGGCTGCTTTTTTAAGAGCTGATGGCACATCGGTGTGAAGAAAAGGAGTGAAATCGGAGTCTGCCGTGAGACTTTCTAGAGAGGGAAGATCATTGGTCTCTGCGGGTGTATTATCATCGGACCTGATGTTTTCTGAACTGGGTTCTACGGCTTTACGAGTTTTGGCGAGCTGTGTCTGGCGAGCTTCAGTTTTTTTTTCGGACCAGCGGCGGACTCGGTTGCGTGAATTGTCAGCCATATCGTTGTCGAGGCATGTGCGGTGTCGTTCGGTTTTTCTGTCCGGACCCGTGCGGTTTACGTTGGCGTTTGGTAAATTGCTCGTCAGTGTGGTGGGCGTCTATGAAATGACCCACCAGCGCTAAGACTTCAGATGGCATGGGCACTTTGTCCGCCCGTTCGTCACCGCTTACTTCGTAATCTCCAGCTTCATACGGACACACGGTGGCCAGGAATGGTGTTGGGCGTTCTTCGTCTAAACCACGCAAAACAACATAAAGAGATGGAATAGGTTGAGACAAATTAACGCGATAACCCTCTGTTTCTTTGCGGTAAAGTGTCAGCGGCAGGTTTGCCGCGTAAAAGCGGGACCACTGCGCTCCCCTCGCCATCTCCTGCCATTCCGTAAATCCAGCGGCGCCGGGTACAATGGCGACC
>CAJWOI010000211.1 GCA_913044255.1 uncultured Alphaproteobacteria bacterium | reverse complement strand
TGCTGATTTTGACACAGCCATATCGTTCGGGGCGACGATCGTTCGAATTGGTACGGCAATTTTTGGTTACCGTTACCAGCCTAGTCCGGTTAATTAGACGGCATTACGCGCAACTTATTTTTAAAATCACAGCGCGACAGAATGGCAACTAAATCTGTTTGCGGCAAAGCGATACACCCGTCGGTTGCTGAGTAATCCGGTTTTGCGACGTGAAGAAATATAGCGCTACCTAGACCAGGTACAGGCGGTCGATCATTATGACCCAGTACAACTATAACATTGTAAAGGTCATCTTCCCGCCATAGCTCTTCGTGACTAGCGTGGAACGGTAAGCGTATATTGCAATTGTATTCTGGAGCTTTCGGATCATCGCACCAACCGTCAAATCGACGAATTGGCGTTATCGGGAGTTGAGTTACCGGTCGATCCAACCTTTCGGCACGATAAAGTACCCTGCGGAATTCAAAGCAACCGATAGGTGTTGCGCCATCATCTTCATATTTGTCATTGCGAACACCGCGGTAACCGATCGCACAGCGGAACTCGAGATCGCCAAATTTTAATTTCCCCGATGGGAAAACGTGGACATCCATCTTATCGATAATCTGTTCGGCTCCATTTTTACAATGTTAAGCCTCTAGACGCTGATCGCTGTTGTTTTAACAATGCTTCATATTTTGTAAGCGCATCCATCATTGATTTAGGAATAAAGTTACTCGGTACTACATGTGTTGGCGGTTTTCGACGGGCCGGAATTTTCCGCGCCGCCGCACTTCTTGAAATCAAGGTACGTCGTTGCCCAGGCGCATAGGCAATATCGCTCTCCTCAAGGGCTTCGTCCGGCGTCTGCAAGTCAGCCGACTGATCAATTATCGAGGCCGAACTATTTTGTAATCTGTGTGCCGTAATGTTATCTGCCGCTTTTTGAAATGGAACGGAACCTTTTCGAATTGATGTTTCAACCGGGCTTTCTTTTAAAGCTACACCCAGTGTTTCTTTAGTTTTGTGATTAGGTTTGCTTCCAAATAATGACAATGCCGAGGAATTCATGGGGGAGGTTACTGAATGGAAACGATCTTTAGGTTCAAGTGAATGATTCATCACAGTCATCCCACCGAATCGGAATGTTTCAATATCGTCCGGCACTGTGCGTTTAGTTTCTGTAGTTTGCGGGGTATGAATTTTAGGCAGCAGACTAGTTGGGCCTTCTACGGCGGTTGGACCATCTAAAACCAAATCTTGCGACGCTGCAGTGTTGTCCGCTGACTTTCGCTCCAAACCTGGGTGGACAACTTTGTTCTCATTAGTTGCCTTTGCGACGTCATCATCTGATGTCGACTGCCTATCGGCTTTTGAAATTGACGCAACTTGAGTCACGGTATCGGTCATGTCGCCCGAAATCATCGCAATTACTGTTTCGCCGAGATCCTTACCGGTTGCATCTTCAATTACGGCATTAACAACAGATACGGCGAATCCGGCAGGCCCTCCGAATAAGAACCCTCCTGCCATCCGCGATATTGGAGATAGCTCATCACCAGTAACGTGGCGGTAAATGCTCGATATGATGGGAATGTGTTGAAGAGGATTTACCACATCAATAAGGTCTAAGAAGTTAAAGCCGTCGCTACCGAAAAGGCGAGATCCCTCGTTTGGGTCCAAATATTCACCCTCATAAAACGGATGTTTTTCTAGGCCTTTTGTAACGCTCGTTTCCCGTGAGAACGCTTCTTTGGATGAATGATCCGGTATTGTGGACTCGCTTACCTGTGAAGTCTCGGCTGGAAGAAACTCACCTTCATAAAACGGATGCTCTCGCCGTGCTGCTGGTCGCTGGGCTTGCGCCGCAACGGATTGGAGCGCAGTCGAAATTGTTGCTGTCATCTCCTTCTCCTCACCGAAACTACTGCAAGGCAAATGCCACCAAATTCTTATTTTATTTCAGTAAGTTATAGCGATCGGTGGCGAACGAAAGTGTGATCTTTAGGAATCATTTGCCGTGCTATGGGGTGATTTCTTCCTGTAGCTTACCCATTGAAGCGAGAACGATGCGGTAAGACTGGAATACGGCAATTAGACGATTAAAATTCTCCAAATTTTTGCGATTTCCGCGCATGACATAAGTCGATCGGGAATATCCGCGTTGTTCGCGCTATGGCGTCGAATTGCCGAATTGACCATGGTAACATGTGAATACGAGTCGCTTTGTCTTGCATCTCATCGATAGTGATGACACTGGTGATCATGAACAAGATCTGAAAGGCCAAGAACCGAGGGCAAAATGACAGGCAAGAAAATTCTTCTTGTGGACGATGATGATACGTTGCGCCAGTCCCTCGCTGAGCAGCTTCAACTGCATGAGGAGTTTGCAACATACGGGACCGGTACCGCAAAAGATGCCTTAGAGACACTTAAACAAGAGTACTTTGACGTAATTCTTCTTGATGTCGGTTTGCCGGATATGGATGGTCGGGAGGCTTGCCGACTGATGCGGCGAAGCGGTGTCAAATCTCCAATAATAATGTTGACCGCTTCTGATACCGACGCGGACACAATTCTCGGTCTGGATGCAGGAGCAAACGATTATGTCACGAAGCCATTTCGGTTGGGGGTGTTACTGGCACGGCTAAGGGCTCAGTTGCGTCAGCATGAACAAAGCGAGGACGCCGTATTTTCAATCGGTCCATATACCTTCAAACCGAGTTCGAAATTGCTAGTTGATGAACCCGCACAAAAAAAAGTTCGATTAACAGAAAAAGAAACGGCAATTCTTAAATTTCTTTATCGTGCTGGCGACAAGGTTGTTGGTCGTGAATCTTTGCTTGGAGAAGTTTGGGGGTATAACACTGGTGTTACAACGCACACGCTAGAAACTCACGTGTATAGACTACGGCAAAAAATAGAACATGATCCGTCGAATGCACAAATCTTAATAACTGAGCCCGGTGGATATCGCTTGGTTCCTTAAATCAGATTTTAAAATCCCGTAGGCCGACCCATAATCTTTCGAGCTTCTCCAGCACAGTTATAGCAGTGCGAAGCAAACATGAAATAATTAGGCAACGGAAGTTTTACACGAGGAGATTCGGATTCGAGAAATTCGTATTTTTTGAATCCGAATCTCTCACATTTCGCCGCATTTTGCTCGACTTGAGGTACATCGCAGATTAGTTAATTCTCACATCACAAGTCCCATTGTTTTCGGGACATATTGGAAATGGCAGATCGAAAAGAGTTTTATGTCCGTTTTTGGGGAGTACGCGGCAGTCTCGCGTGCCCAGGTGCCGGCACTGTTCGTTACGGTGGAAATACTTCTTGTCTTGAGGTTCGTTGCGGAGACTATTTATTGATATTCGATGCAGGCACTGGAATGCGTCGCCTGGGCGAACACCTAATGGCCGACGCTCCACTCGATACCCACATATATTTTACGCACTCACACTTCGATCATATTTGCGGATTGCCGTTTTTTGCGCCGCTATTCGTGCCGGAAAATAGAATTCAAATGGCAGCTGGACATTTGTTGCCGGAATACACTTTGGAGAAAGTGCTTTGCGAAATGATGATAGCGCCGCTGTTTCCAATTCCACCTGATGTTTTTCAGGCCGACATAACGTATTCGGACTTTAATGTCGGCCAGACTTTGGAACCATGTCCGGGATTGGCTGTTCGGACGGGACCGTTAAACCATCCCAATCGAGCTACCGGCTATAGGGTTGAATTTGACGGTAAATCTATTTGCTATATTACGGATACCGAGCATCCGGAAAACGGGCGGGACGAGGCAATTGTCGATCTGATCCGTGGTGCTGATCTTGTAATTTATGATTCCATGTTCACGGACGATGAGTATCCGAAATACAAGGGTTTTGGTCATTCAACATGGCAGGAAGGATTGCGATTGGTTGAAGCGGCTCAGGCCAAAACGCTAGTTATTTTTCACCATGATCCGGGCCACGATGACGAATTTATGGACGGTATCGCAAAAGAAGCGGAAGCTCTCCGATCAGGTACAATAGTAGCAAAGGAAGGAATGACGCTTAGTCCGTGAGCCGTGTACGCCGTACAATTCGCCTCGCGAACCGGAACATCGCATCGATGTTGGGTATGGAAAGGCGCGGATTTTTTATTCCATATCCTTACAAAAAACAGATACTGCCCCCTAATAGGCGCCCGCCTTATAAATCGATCGAAAGTCTGTTCGCTAATCGCAGTCTGGCATTTCGAAGCTGGCTTGGAATTGCTGACCAGTATTTTGGCGAATTAAGCAAGATTGGATGTGATCCGTCGCCAGGTCCGAGATGGCATCAGGATTGGTTCCCCCGACTTGATGCAGCAATGGCCTATACGATGGTTCGACACTATCGCCCAAAGCACATTGTTGAGGTTGGCTCAGGTCATTCGACCCGATTTGTCGCGCGTGCCGTTGTGGATGGTGGCCTAGAGTCTCAGATAGTTGCAATAGATCCTAGACCAAGAGCAAATTTATTCGGGCTTGCAAATGTCAGAATCGATCAGAGGTGTATTCAAGAAATAGATTACTTGACCAAGGGGTATATGAAGAGTGTCAGCTGTTTGCTGGTCGACTCCAGCCACGTTTTGATGCCTGGCAGCGATGTAGATTTGATCCTAAATCATTTACTTCCCGATCTTGTTAGTGGAACTATCGTGCAAATCCACGATGTGTTCTTACCTGATGACTATCCGACGAGCTGGGAACGAAGGAGCTATAATGAACAATTAGGAGTCGCCGGATTGTTGTCTGGCGGAAGTTGGCAAGTGGAGTTCTCGTCACATTTTGTGGCTACACGATTATTGGAAATCTTGACCTCAAGTCGCTTAAGTCGACTTCCTATTAAGGAGGGAGCGTTTGAATCGAGTCTATGGCTCAGAAAAGTGTAATAATTTTAACCGGACCAAAGTAGAAACTATGTTGCGTGATTATACAAATGCAGAGCGCAATTCGAATATTCAGTTTCCACTTTCACTTTCGTGGCTCGAACCAGAATGTATCGGGTTTGTAGAGACCAAAATGTGCCCCGGGATCCCAGTTATAAAGCGATAATTTTTTATTAGAAGTCAAGAATTTGTGGTGTCTTTATCGGGCTCACCATGCCGTAATCGGATACCAAGGGCGGCAAAATTTTCTATGCTGTCTTCATCAATCTTCGTGCCGTTTTCTTCTGCCGCTCCAGCTACTTTAGCAGCTATTTCGTTGAACCCATCGAGACTCGAATCGATTTTCGTTTGGCTAGATGGAGTCTTGACGGTTAACTCCATCCAACCACTGCTTCTATCTTTCTTTGTTGAGTAATATTTAAGCCCAACCCCGACTATTTCCTCCCACTTGATTCGCTTTCGGCGTGGTCCAAAAACCATCAATTTGTCCGGCTCCAGCATTATCATGGTCATGTGGCGTGATAGCGTCTGAAGACTAAATCCGAGAAACATCAAGAACA
>CAJWOI010000210.1 GCA_913044255.1 uncultured Alphaproteobacteria bacterium | reverse complement strand
ATCCCCAATCCTCCCGGTGAGATCATTTCCGGAGAGATTCGTTTTGGCGGGCGTGATCTGTTGTCACTGAGCGAGGCCGAAACGCGCGAAATTCGCGGCAACCGAATTGCCATGATTTTTCAGGAACCAATGACCTCACTCAATCCATCACTTACGGTAGGGCGTCAGGTCGGTGAGCCAATTGAGGTACACAAAAAAGTTTCGAGAAAAGACGTGTGGGACCAGTGCATCGCCTTGTTGAGAAAGGTCCGTATCCCGGATCCGGAACGACGTGCCAAGGCGTACCCTTATCAGTTTTCCGGTGGGATGCGACAGCGCGCTATGATTGCTATGGGCCTTGCGTGTGAGCCGGAACTTATCATTGCGGATGAGCCAACGACTGCACTCGATGTGACCGTTCAGGCACAAGTACTGCATCTCCTTAAGGAATTGACACGTGAAACTGGTGCCGCGTTGGTCATTATTACTCACGACCTTGGAGTTGTTGCCCGTTATGCAGATCGAGTAAACGTGATGTATGCAGGTCGGATTGTGGAGTCGGGCCCAGCGCGTGAAATCTATAACAACCCTAAGCATCCCTACACAGTTGGGTTGATGAATTCAGTGCCACGTTTGGATGGGGATGTAAAATCCGCCCTGCAACCAATAGAGGGACATCCGCCCGATCTGGCTGATTTACCCCCTGGATGTGCATTTCAGCCCCGTTGCCAACACTTTGTTCAACAGTGCTTAACGGAGTGTCCCATACTTTCAAAAGTAAGCAGAGAGCATTTAGCTGCCTGTTGGGTTGATTTAAATGCCACAAGCTGAACCGGTTGTTGTAGTTGAAGATTTGAAGGTCGAATTTCCGGTACATGGTGGACTGCTTGGTGGACGCCGTATTGGTACGGTAAAGGCGGTAAACGGGATAAATTTTGAAGTAAATCGAGGAGAAACATTAGGGGTTGTCGGCGAGAGTGGGTGTGGAAAAACGACCACAGGACTGGCAATTCTGCGCATGGTTGATGTCACGTCTGGGAGAATTTTCTTTGATGGGAAAGACATTACCTCCCTGAAGCGTGCTGCAATGCGCCCTCTCAGGCGCAAGATGCAAATGGTATATCAGGATCCTTTTGGCGCATTGGATCCACGCATGCGGGTGAAGGACATTATAGGGGAACCCCTAATCGCGCATGGTGTCTCCGGAAGCCGCCAGGCGTACCGAGAAAGAGTCTCTGAGCTCATGGAAATGGTGGGGCTGGACGTTATCATGGGCGAACGATACCCGCACGAATTCTCTGGTGGCCAACGCCAACGTATAGGAATTGCCCGTGCGCTTGCTTTGCGTCCAACTTTGTTGGTCTGTGATGAGCCGGTTTCTGCGCTAGATGTATCAATCCAGGCGCAGATTATAAATTTGTTGGAGGCGCTCCAGGATGAACTTGGTTTGACATATGTTTTTATCGCTCATGATCTTTCTGTCGTGCAGCATATTAGTGATCGTGTGATGGTAATGTATCTCGGGAAAGTGGTTGAAATTGCCAGCCGCAGAGATCTCTACCGAGATCCCAAGCATCCGTACACACAAGCCCTTTTATCGGCTGTGCCCATGCCGTCCCCAGATGCTGAAGTAGAGCGCGAGGTGGTTCTTTTGGAGGGAGAGGTGCCGAGCCCTCTCAATCCGCCGGGTGGCTGCCCCTTTCATCCCCGTTGTTCGATGGCTCGCCCCGATTGTCGCGAGAGTATGCCAGTTCTCAGGACACAGGATGCGGATCATAAAGTAGCATGTCATTTATATTAAGAGTGGCCTCTACCCGGAAGTAGAGGATTGGAGTTTAATCTGGGCAATGGATGCAAAACGCAATGAAGTACACGTGGAGTCGCTCAGTGCACTGACATTAGCAACTTCAGATATGCAACGTGCTCTGACATTTTATGAAAGTCTGGGTTTTGAGTTGGCAAGAGGGAGTGCTGCTGAGACATTTGCTACGTTCCGTGCCGGCTCCCAGTATTTAAATATTAGCTTGGAATCTCCGGAACGGGAGCCGTGTTGGTGGGGGCGCGCAATTTTCTACGTGAATGATGTCGACGGGATGTACCAGCGTGCATTGGCTTTGGGATTTGCAACTGATTTTGCGCCGCGTGACGCTCCATGGGGAGAGCGTTACTTCCATATGAGTGATCCGGACGGTCATGAACTTAGCTTTGCGCGACGGATATCGGGTTGAGGTATAAGTTTCCAAGCAAAGGATTATGTCTTCCAATTGTCTTTCGCTCTGGGAATCAGCCAATACAAAGAATACTCTCGATATCTGTTGTCGTAACCGTAAATTTTAAACAAGTTGTCTCCGGCGCTGCTGTCCGGTGGTAACGACAGTGAGGACTGTTAGCAGACTCACTGCTCCCACAGTCCAGAACACCGTACTTGGATTATGGTGGTCAAGAATATATCCAAACAAGGGTGGTGCAATTATACCGGCGACGTTGAAGCCAGTGGAAACAAAACCGAATACCTTTCCCATCTCGGTGGCGGGCGCAAGCGAGCGAATAAGCATGTCTCGGGAAGGCGAGACCACGCCTGAGAAGAATCCAGCAATAACAAATAAGGATGCGATTGTGCCAAGCCGCATTGAGAAACCAGCGACAGCAAAAAACACTATAGCTATGGCAACAAAACAAAGAGCTGCAAATAAATGATGGTGGCGGATACGGTCGGCAATCCAGCCACCACATAGAACCCCAAGTGGCGAGGCAAACAGGTACGCAGATAAGATTGCTGCAGCATCGGTCACGGTGATGTCATGAATGACGGTTAAGGTGGCCACTCCAAATGCGCTTATGCCGTGACCGGCGATTGCGATGCCTAGGAAAAACAGTGCTCCCAGCAAAATAGGTCTACTAAACAAAAGCTGTAGCCCAGATTGCGTAGTGGTTTTTTGTCTATCGTGGGTCTGAGGAAGGGTTTCCCGGAAGGCATCTGCGTTGACCCCGATAAGTAGACTGATTATTCCTCCCATGATTCCACAAATAATTAAGGCTGTTTGCCAACTGGTAACAGAGAGAAGGAGAACTATCGTGATCGGTGCAACAGCGTTCCCCAGCATTCCTGCTGCTGTATGTATTGAGAAGGCACGGCCCATGCGTATATTTTGGATAGAAGAATTGAGAATGGAGTAGTTGGCGGGATGGTAGACAGAGTTTGCTAGTCCGGCGACGCCCATCATTGCCAGAAGCATCCAGTAACTCGGCGCCAATCCAATCCAAATGAAAGCTGCGGACTCGAGCAAGAGACCACATAGCAATATTTTTCTTGCGCCAAACCGGTCCACTAGGAAACCAACTGGCGCCTGCGTTAACCCGGTGACTACGCTAAATACTGTAATTGCAATTCCTAGCTCTGTGAATCCGACCCCGAATTCATGCCTAAGCAGCGGGAATAATGGAGGTATGAGCAGCATGTAAAAATGGCTCACGAAATGACCCGTGCTGATCAAACCGACGACCTTAAAAGTTCGAAGTTGCGCAAAACTGTTTTTCATTGTGGGGCAGCTAAATAGAACATGGGTTGTTTCGGCACAGAATGGGTGTGAAGAGACGTGGGTATATTTTATTTCACTACTGACCAATCTGAAGTCGAGTGATTAGGCTGTCAGGTATTTCAACCTGGGTTTTATCATCGACCAATACTATTTCGCAGGTACACCCGGTCAGTTCATAATGTCGAGCCATTTCGTCACACCCTTGGGTTGCGACACGGATTGCACCGTCTTCCTTTGCCATTGAATACGAAAAACCAATTGCTTCGAATATTCCATCATCTAGAAAGCCTTGATCAATCTGTTCCCAATGTATGCAGGCCGATCCGGCCTTTCTCCCGTCCAGGGAGTTATAGCTGTATCTCCAGTGTTTCATGGTACGACGAAACACGTCGCTCAACTGTAGTTCTAGTGCCGTTCTTGTTTCTATTGTCCCACCATTTGTATGGATTATTGGCGTTGCAATGGCAAGCAAGACAATCAAAAGTTGTTTAATATGATACATCATGGTTGTGCGTAGTCTTTCCAACTGAGACAGATATGAAATTCATATTGCCATCATTTATTCGCCGTGGACAAGCAACGTGCGTTATTGCGGAACAAAGACGATGACAACCGGAAGATATTTGGTGAGCGTTTGCAAGATTGTGTTTGTTAAAGTTTGAGAATTATATAGAGGTTAGAGGGCGATTTGGGGAGGTCTGTACAGGCATGACTAATGTTGGAGAGTTTCGAGGCATCTACACTGCGCTTATAACGCCGATGACGCCGGACCATGAGTTGAATGAGGAGGCATTTCGGTCAGTTGTGGAATTCAATATTCGTTCGGGGATTAACGGTTTCTGGGTGGCAGGGGGCAGCGGCGAAAGCGTTCTCCTAGACGACGAGGAAAATAGCCGGCTGGCTGAAATTGTGACAGACCAAACAAACGGAAGAGCGAAAATCATTATGCACGTCGGCGCTCCCACCACGAGACGAGCCGCAAAAATGGCTGAAAATGCTGCTAAGGCCGGTGTTGATGCAATCTGCTGTGTTCCACCATTTTTCTACGGCCAAAATGATGAGGCAATTGCCCGGCACTACCAGTCAGTGGCTAGCGCCGCTTCACTGCCGTTTTTCGCCTACAATCTACCAAGCGCTACGGGGTGCGAGATTACGCCCAAAATGATGTCGCTTTTTCAGGAACGTGTTCCAGAAATCGAAGGGCTGAAACACTCCGCATTTAATTTTACCTACGTGCGGGAATTCGTGAATATGGGTTTAAGCTGTTTTATCGGATTTAGTGGTCTGACATTGCCGGCTCTTAGCGCGGGCGCGGTAGGAACAGTGGACGGCGCTCCAGGGATAGCCCCAGAGTTTTGGGTAGAGCTCTGGAATGCGTTCCAGGATGGGGATATGGAGCGTGCTCGTGCGGCCCAGGACAAGGGCATCGAGGTATGTAATCTAATCAGAATCGGTGGATTCCACGGTGTTTTAAAATCGGCCGTAAGCCATCGTCTTGGTGTGGATTGTGGATCTCCGCGACCGCCAGGAATGCCTTTGTCGGTGGAACAAGACGCAATCTTAAAACGGCGTTTGTCCGAATTGGATTTACTTCCAGGCGAATAGTTCAGTGTTGCGCGACGATGAGCCCGTTTGTCCAGCGTGGTGATATTTTTCCAATCATTCTGTTCGAAAGTGTCGACAAGGTTAGGAAAATGTTTTTGCCCCTGGTTTGTAAATTGCCGGTCGGCTTTCGTGTTAAAGTAAGTCGCTGGATCATCATAGGACAGGAAATTAATGAACCAACAACAGCACCATGAGACTTGGAGTGTTACCAAAGCACCTGTTGTCTCCGAATATGGCCTGGTGGCAAGCCAACATCATGTTGCGTCTAATATCGGTGCAGAAGTATTGGGACAAGGCGGGAATGCTATCGACGCAGCGGTGGCAGCAAGCCTCGCTATCGGCACGGTAGAACCATGGATGAGTGGTATCGGCGGT
>CAJWOI010000209.1 GCA_913044255.1 uncultured Alphaproteobacteria bacterium | reverse complement strand
GCAACTATGCAGTCTTTGAATGTTGCAGAGACCTCCGCATCGCCCACTATGAATAGGTCTGCACAGGCGATAGCCAATCTTTTCTGGTCGCCAGTAGCGGCCGTGAATATGGGTATCGAACTCAACTGGATCAGAGTGATTCGGAAAGGTCAAGCAGGGGACCCGAAAGAAAGTGCTGGTGTATTCTTTAAAGCCAGTAGCTCTTTCTAAGGTTGTAACGTAAGTGGCCCGCTATTTAGTTATGTTCGTGGTCTGATTCTATCGCGAAAGTGTAGCTAAAGGGCAGGCAAGTGCTTTTTAGGCCCCAGCAGAGTTGCTGGGGCCTAATTTTTTTTGAATTCTGAATTTTTCAAAAGGTGATCTAAGTTATGGGACGTACCGCTCAGTTTCTCAGTTTACCTGGGCGGCTGTTTCGGAGCTAAGCGGCCCTGCTACTGATGTTTGTGTTGGGAAAACCCTTTCATACGGTCTTTGGGTTGTTCCGTTTGGTGCATCTTCTTCCATTCCTTATAAGGCATGCCGTACACGATGTTGCGCGCTGCGTCGTAATCAATATCGACGCCTCGTTCCTCGGCTGCCGCGACGTACCATTTCGAGAGGCAGTTGCGACAGAACCCAGCCAACTCCATCAGATCAATGTTCTGAACTTCCGGGCTCTCCTGAAAATGCTGTACCAGTCGCCGAAAAGCTGCGGCCTCGATTTCAGTTGATTTGTTTTTATCCATTGTTGGCCCTCCTATTGCCGAAACTCATGTGAGTATATGTCAAAATCTCTAGGCGCCGCTCAGATTTTGTGCTGATTAGTCAGGGAATGAACAGTGCACGGGTAGGACCCTCCATCAACTTGACCTCGGTATGTGCAAAAGGTGCACTGTAGGCTTGAAGCCGATCGTTGTGTCGATGCCGGATCCTTTCATTGGAGATATTTTCATAAATAAATACGTCCAAAGTCTGATTGCTGTTAAGCAGTTCCCGTGCAAGCTGCAAAATTTCCACTTGAGATTTAGCAGCAAAGCGTGCGTTCGCAATGGCCATAGCAGATAAGGCGAACTGAACGTTGTTGACCTGCAGCACACCCTTAACGCTTATGTAGGCATAAACGGGCACTACCATAGAACGGACGCCGGTACGCCTCATCGTAACATTGTTTATCTGCATGAAGTGATATTCGTCGCCAATTGCCTCTGTTTCGTGCATCCTTATCAGTTGTGCCTCGCTTAGATAGGTGACAAACATGTCTGATTGAAATCCTGGGGCATATTGCAGGGTCGCGGTGATAGAACCATAACTTGCAAATTTAGCCGAAAATGCCGGCACCAAATCGGCGATCCGGTATTTGATTACTGGAATTAATGTCTGACCGGGGGTGCCATTATATTTTTCATTTAGTCGCGTTGGCGAGGCATTTGAGCCTGACGCTATTACTGGTACACGTGGAACAGATAAAGCAGCCGGATCATACCCATGGTGGGTTAGCACCTGGTCAACCTGTTGGCTGGATCCGTTTATGTTAACCAAGCTCTTCCGTGGTTCTCGTCTGTTATAGTCGCGTAAATACCAGGACGCCCCATCAACAAATAGATAGGACGTCGACGGCGGGTCGAAGGGGTATCGTTTTGCGCGAGCAACCATTGCACGCTGAGTGGGTGTTAGGTGCATGAATGCCAATTTAAGTACTGAGAAAGGCGTTATATGACCTCAATGTCAGATGCCAAAGAGAGAGCCAATGATGGATAACGCCTTCGTTGTATCACCCGCTGTTGGTTGGGAACTAGTACAGAAGCTACGCTTAGGCTAACGTATTTTTTTGTGATCAGGGACAGATTTCTCAGATGAATCACACTCCGTTGACGTTACTTCGGTCGATGTTTGATGAGGCGGTTGCGGCCGCGTCACCTGCGCGGTCTTTGAGTGCGCATTTGCCTCCACCCCCTCCCGGGCGAACGGTGGTGGTTGGTGCGGGTAAGGCGGCTGCCGAAATGGCGAGCGAAGTGGAACAGGTGTGGGCTAACCGTAACCACGAAGTTGAGCTAACCGGTTTGGTGATCACATGTTACGGCCATGGTGTGCGAACGGAGCAGATAGAAGTTGTCGAGGCAGCACACCCCATCCCCGATCAGAAAGGCCTCGATGCGGCCCGCCGTATCCTTGAGCTGGTCCAGCCACTTGGAGCGGATGACTTGGCGCTTTGTCTTATCTCGGGCGGCGGCTCAGCATTACTTACTGTGCCAGCGGATGGGATAGAGCTCAACGAAAAGCAGGCAGTCACCGACCAACTGTTGCGGTGTGGCGCGACAATTTCGGAAATTAATTGTGTGCGCAAGCATCTCTCGGCGATCAAAGGTGGCCGACTCGCCAAGGTGGCCGCGCCGGCGGCGGTTGTCGCACTGACTATCTCAGACGTGCCAGGAGATGACCCCGCAGTGATTGCATCGGGGCCTACCGTGGCAGATCCAAGCACATTTTCTGACGCGCGCGCCGTGCTGGACAAATATAATTTAGAAACACCGCGTGGGGTGGCGATGCATTTGGCGGCGGCATTGGAGGAAACTCCCAAGCCTTCGGATCCTTCTCTTAAGCGTTCAAATGTGAGTACGATCGTGACACCGCAGGACGCCTTGGAGGCTGCCGCTGTCATCGCCGAGGCAGCAGGAGTGAGACCGGTCATTTTAAGCGATTCCATAGAGGGAGAAAGCCGCGAGGTGGCATTGGTGCACGCGGCTATTGCAGGGCAAATTTTGAAGCGAGGGCAGCCCATCAAGCCGCCATGTGTGCTGTTATCCAGCGGCGAGACCACGGTTACGGTTCGCGGAAAGGGCCGTGGGGGTCGCAACGCCGAATTCCTGTTGGCGTTAGCCCTCGCGTTAGATGGCGCGCCGCGTGTGCACGCGATCGCTTGTGACACGGACGGTATTGATGGCACTGAGGATAATGCAGGCGCAATTATTTCCCCAGACACGCTTACCCGGGGCCAAGCTGCGGGAGTTAATGCCGAGGACTACTTATCCCACAACGACTCCTACACCTTTTTCCAGGAATTAGGCGACCTCGTAGTAACGGGACCGACAAGAACAAACGTCAACGATTTTAGGGCAATTCTGATTGAGAGTTAAGGTGTCAGGTGGCGGCTCCCGGCGGCTTCACTAAAATCTTTCAGAGCTGGCCCTGCCATGTGATTTGCGCTTGTCGAGAAATAGAATACCTGGTTGAGCGAACCAGGTGAGCACATCTTTTGAGTTTCCCAATATTGTGGATGCATTCAAGGTTGCTCCGTGCTTACGGTTTGATAAGACACTTTGCAGTCTTCCAAGACTATTTCAAAACGTTTACATGACCGAACCACCTTGCTACAGTCTGGCTCCGCTTGGCGCTGGGCTGGCGACGCAGAGGCCGGAAATCCATGAAAATTGTAGCTGGGAATAGCAATCGGCCACTTGCTGAGTCGATTGCAGCCTACTGTGATTCGCCGCTCACAAATGCGACCATTCGGAGGTTTTCCGATCAGGAAGTTTTTGTTGAAATTCAGGAAAATGTCCGAGGTGAGGACATGTTTCTTATACAGTCGACGTCTTTCCCGGCCAACGATAATCTGATGGAGCTATTGGTTACATTGGATGCTTTGCGTCGCGCTTCTGCCAAACGGGTCACTGCGGTAATTCCTTATTTTGGATATGCACGTCAGGATAGGAAGCCCGGTCCTCGGACCCCAATTTCTGCCAAATTGGTGGCTAATCTGATTACTTCGGCTGGCGCCGACAGGGTATTGACCCTTGATTTGCACGCCGGGCAAATCCAGGGTTTTTTTGATATTCCGGTTGATAACCTTATCTCTGCCCCAGTGATGGAAAATGATATTCGTGAGGGGTCCCCGAGAGACGATCTTATTGTAGTCTCTCCTGATGTCGGAGGAGTTGTGCGTGCGCGCGCCATCGCCAAACGGATTGATGCAGACCTCGCCATCGTTGACAAGAGACGCGAACGCGCAGGTGTCTCCGAAGTGATGAACATCATAGGAGATGTCCGGGAACGGCGCTGTGTATTAGTCGACGATATCATTGATTCAGCAGGCACTGTATGTAACGCCGCCAATGCGTTACAAGAGGCGGGCGCTACATCAGTGGTAGCCTACGTGACCCATGGTGTACTGTCTGGCGGAGCCGTGACTCGGGTCGCCTCGTCATCGTTAGAGCAGCTCGTGATCACGGACAGCATTCAGGCAACCCAATCGGTGGGGCAGGCGCAGAATATCCGGGTGCTGTCAATTGCGACTTTGATTGCCGAGGCGGTGCGTCGAATAAGTGAGGAAAGCTCGGTCTCAAGTCTGTTCAACTGAGTCCGGTGTTGGCTATCGGAAAGTGTAAAAATATATTGGTTGGTGAAGGGAAATATGACTATGGCAGATGTAGCGGAACTACAGGCTGAGATACGTGAGCCAGGCCAGAAGGGTGCGGCACGTGCAATGCGACGTAAAGGATGGGTTCCAGGGATAGTGTACGGCGGTGGAGTAGCTGCTATTGCTATATCTGTTGACGCAGCAGTGCTTGCCGTAGAGCGGGGCAGAGGAGGCTTTTTTAGCCGTCTTTATAACTTAGCTGTGGACGGCAAAAGCCATCGTGTTTTAGCTCGTGAACTGCAAGTCCACCCCGTTACAGAGGCGCTTCTCCACATCGATTTCTTGCGTTTGGCTGCGGATAGTACCGTAAACGTCGATGTCCCTGTCGCTTTCCTGAATGAGGAGGAGTCTCCGGGTATAAAGCGCGGTGGCGTGCTGAATATAGTTCGACGCACCGTAGAGTTGGTATGTCGGGCTGATGCCATTCCGACGATGATTGAGGCAGATATCGCCGAACTAGATATAGGTGATTCAGTGAAAATCAGTGCGGTTGTACTGCCAGAGGGGGTTCATCCAGTGATCACTGATCGCGATTTCACAGTTGCGACTGTTGCAGCACCCACCGTGATGGTCGAAGAAGTCGAGGAAGAGGAAGTCGAGCTAGGGGAGGATGGCGAACCTATTGTCGATGGGGAAACACCACCAACCGAGGGTGAAGATGGTGAGGATGGTGAGGCTAAACCTGACGCCCAAGAAGGCGACCAAAATTAGCTTGCCGCCGTGATACTTATTGTAGGGTTGGGGAATCCTGGCGCTGAGCATACGTGGAATAGACACAACATAGGCTTTATGGCGGTGGATGGAATTGTCCAGCGCTATAAATTTGCAAATTATCGCAGCCGTTTTTCTGGCTTGATTTCGCATGGTGAAATCGATAGAGAACGTACGGCGGTATTCAAGCCCACAGTTTTTATGAACGAATCTGGTAGGTCTGTAGGCAAGGCGGCGAGATTTTTCAAAGTCTCGGTAGATCAAATTATTGTCATCCATGATGATCTGGATCTAAGCCCGGGCAAAGTACGCGTTAAGGCTGGCGGAGGGTCCGCTGGCCATAATGGCCTGCGAAGTTTAGACAGCCATATTGGCAGGGAATATCGGCGAATCCGTATAGGTATTGGGCATCCTCTAGATAAC
>CAJWOI010000208.1 GCA_913044255.1 uncultured Alphaproteobacteria bacterium | reverse complement strand
CGCGTATGTCCGTCGGATCCAACAACGATGCCCGAACGTCTATCATCTTAACTTTGGATTTCTCGGCAATCGAGGAAATGACAGAACTTTTACCAATTCCGGGTGGGCCCCAGATGAAAACAGGCCACCTTGTCTCTTTTAGGTTTTCCAATAACGATATTACTCTACTAGGTTTCAAATCTGATATTCCTTAAATCTTTGTTTTATTGGCTTAGACGTAAACCACTCTAAAATCTCAATCCGGTCTTTCTTTTCGATATATGGACCCCGATCCATTTCAATATCTAGCCAGCTTTCCAGAACACCTTCAGTAAATACAGTCGAGTATTCAAGATCGACCTGCTGCCCAGCAGGTGGCCGAAGTTCGATCAGTAATTTCATGCGCCCTCGATAGGATGGTCCGGGATCTAATTGTATTACAGATTTTTTCATTAAATGCGCTGTAAATCGAACCACCGATTCCGGTGATTTTGGTGCGATAACGATTTGGTTTTCTGTCAAATCAATTCGCAATCCAAGGTCTCCAAGGGGTCCTTTCTTCGGACCGATTGTCGAATTCTTTCTTATGTCTCGAATGAGCCCCGAATGAGTATTTCCCCGTCTGGACTCAGGCCCAGGGTTCCTATTTTCATTAATCTCAGCATTTTTGGGCATCCATTTCATAACGTTTAATGCCGGAATTCTAATTTCGATCAACATACCTTCGTCTGAAAATTTGCAACTCGCCTTTACCTTTGGCCTTGCAAGTTTTGCGACTTCTCTCGCCGAAGGTTCATTCGCTGGTGAAAATGTCCAAGCATCAACTGGCACTGTACGATTGATACCTAGCGCATATCTCTCCACGTAGTATGATTTAAGGTTATTTGTAAAAACGAGTCCCCCATCTGATCCGATCGTTTCCCTACTGACGATACGGAAACGCGTCTGTTGGTAGACCTGCGAGAAAGCCATTTTCATTAGCATTGCCGCTAATTCGATATCAGCCGCTGTGAGGTTAAAGGGTTCCAGAACCGTCCCCTGCTCCTTTGAAATCGCCTCACAAATTTGATCCGCCGAAAATATTGGAATCGCCTCCTCAACCCACTCGGTTGTGGCCTCAAATAGGCGTTTCCTTAGTTTCTTGTTGGGGTGATTTCTTGAGGCGTACAGATATGTGGAAAATGTATCGCCGCCACCGAAATCAGGCATAAGTAAGCCAACATCACTCATTGGGTACGAGCCTCCGTTTCCAATACACACGAGTGATCAATATCGTATCCGATCGCGTGACGTTTTAGAGAGACTGCCTCCTCGAGTGTGGTGCCAAACCCGCAAAACGGGTCCACAATAAGATCTCCAGGTTCAGTGTACAGCTTGATAAAACGACGAACGACGCTTTGTGGCGAGCCATGAGGATGCCGCCCCCTTTTTTGGTTTGTGTTGCAACGCCAAACGGGGAATACCCATTCTTCAACATCGATTTCGTTAACATCGATTTTATTGCCACGATCGATGCCGCCGGAATGTGACATAATTAAAAATGTTTCCACATCATGTGTCCTGAAAGTTCCTTTCCTTGCGGATTGGGCAAATCCCGGCCGACGCTTTCTGTTGCCCGGTGTGGGCAGCCATTGAACGCGAGACACCAATCGAAGTCCAACCTGAAGTGCCAATTCACAGTGCGTATCAGCAAGCGGCATCAGAAATCCACCATAGCGGATGTCTTTGGTTTGTAAGACAAGAGCTCCACCCGGTCGTAAAATACGTGAAATTTCATTAAACACGGGGCGTAGCGTCATGGCAAAACCTGTAATGCCCTTCTGAACCTTGTCCAAATGTATTTGTCGAGAGACAGGTTGTTTTAACAATTCTTCAGTATCTTGCGAAAAATACGGAGGGCTCGTCAGAACGAGATCGACTTCGCCGTCTCCAATCATGTCCATGTTGGCACCCGAACCTTCATATACAGTTGCATATCCTAACTCTGAGTTTTTCGTCATTTGTTGATAACTCGCCCTAATTTTTCTCGTAACACCTCGGCCTCGTTCGGCT
Organism: uncultured Alphaproteobacteria bacterium; assembly: GCA_913044255.1. Classification (GTDB taxonomy): domain Bacteria; phylum Pseudomonadota; class Alphaproteobacteria; order UBA7887; family UBA7887. The sequence continues at coordinate 3,500 of CAJWOI010000208.1, read as the reverse complement.
GTGTTTGGGCCAAAAATGCAATGCGTCCCAGCAACTCGCAATCCGACATGGGCTTGTCATACCAAAACACTGGGTGCCCGTTGACCCTATTGTGCACAGCGGCGCGTATTCTTTTACGAATGGGTTTCGCCAAATTCGGTTTTGCGTTAACCACTAACCCCGTGACAATTTGCCTTCTACCTTTGCGAAAGATATTGGTTTTTCCCGCGTCCAATTTGTAACCAAAATCAGCTAATACCTTCTGTGCGAATGGCAGAACTGACAGGACTCCATTATTTCCGGAGAACGTGAGATCATCCGCATATCGGGTAAATGATATCCTGTGTTTTTTGCAAACCGTCCTCAGCGCCTTATCCGCCTGGGCCAATATAATATTGGCAATTGCGGGACTGGTCGGAGCGCCCGTCGGCAACGCTCCTTTATAACCGCATATCTCCGCGACTAATATTTGCGCATCATCAGAGAGTTCTCCCCTTACCAATTGCCGGCAGGCCTCACGAATCAACGATTGTGATGTGTTTGGGAAAAATCCCTCAATATCCACGTTAACGACGATCTTCTTAGCGACATGCGGTAAGGCGTTTCCGACGATCGACGTGCCTTTGCGAAATCCCGTCGCTGAAGGGGATTTGTCGATTGGAGCGAATCCATAATTAAGGATTGCCCTCTGGAGGTTTTTGAGTTTTTCATCAGGCGCTGTAATTAAGCGGTTGCCACCAGACTTTTTGGGCAAGTTGTAAGTAGAATACAGATGGTCAAAACATGAGCCCCGCTTATCTACATCTGCTTGTCGCTTTACTAGCTTTGATAAACTCACCAAGTAGTTCGAATAATGTAATCCAAATGCCAAGGCACACTGGTAAGCCGCTGAAACCTGAGGGGGCCACTTGCCTCCACTTTTCCCGTCAAGCCCGTTTTCCGCAACGTATTGGACCCAGCCGATGTAAGATTTAAGCGTTCGTCGTGACCATTTCTTTTCCACTGCCAATGCGACATGTTTGGATTTGAAAGCGATTGGCAAAATCTGAAATAGAGTTAACCGGTTGAGAGCAAGTGATACGCAAGAGCTAGGTGCATGTAAAAAAATTTCTTGCAGTACAGGTGGGTGCTTCCCCATATAAGTTTTCAGCAAGTGTGGAAGCGGTGCTATATCCCTCTTTAATGCTTTCAAATAGGTCCTCCACAACTTGTTCTCACTCCGCCATGTTGGTTCCAGAAATAACCTGACCAATGTATTTCGACGTGGTGACTTTAGAGCTACCCCTAAGTCATTGACGGATAGGTAATCGCCGATAGCGCGGGACGTCTCTCTAGGTAGTTTCTCCAACCACTTAATTCTTGCCGCCCGGTTATACTTAAATCGATTCATAATCTTAGTAACGATTTGAACGCCGTGAAAACCGGAATTCCAAAGTATCTCCAAGGCTAATGGGTCATGCAAAAATTCCGAATTTTCAAGTGAATCAAGATCATCGATTTTTTTTACAAACCCTTTGCAGTGTTTTTCGGCGAATAAACCAGCATGTTCCGCTATAGCTATTAGCTTTAAAACTCGCTTGTCAGCCATTGCAGATAAAAATTCACGGTCTTTTCCAGCTAAATACTTTGGCTTCCCTATCTCGGATAAATCGATCCTTCGAAGCCTGTCTATGATTGCTTTTTGCACCGCATCTAGAACAGCGATTTTTGTGAGAACCTCGCTCGCGCGGTTCGAAATACACAGCGCGTCAACAACATTATTGGCACCCACAATTCCCACTATTTTGTTCAGATTGTGGGTAGTACAACCTGCTAGTAAGTCAGCTCGCTTTGAGTAAATTTCAGAAAAGAATTGGAGGCAAAAAAATTCTTCAGATGATGGCAGCTTGGCAATTTTGCTAGCCATTTTGTGTGACGTTGTCCAAGATTTAAGATGAGTACATTTTTGTAATACCGAGACTAGGTCACTACGAAACGCGTTCAAACACTCCTGGTCATCCAGTACCTTTCTGATTGTGCCAGAATTGAGCTTTCCGGATACAACACTTTTGAGTGCAGCGGCCACTGTTTCTTTGGCACGTATACTTTCCAATGAATCATCATGGGTGCGTGGGTTCGCGACAAACTCTTTCAAAAAATTAGGCTCAAGAAATGTTGAGCGACTTTTTTCTGAAATCAAGATCGCTCGGCGAGTATCTATTGAAAGCTCATCTAGGTCGGAACGATCCAAACAGTTTAAAGTTTTGCTGAATGACGGAGCCAACCCGAATAACAATTTCACAATCTCTCCCGGCTCAGACGGTCTTATTAAAGCACTTGAATTCATCAAAAAATGTACCAGACATTCGTTTCTCGACATTTCCCTATCGTGCTGAAGTTCCCTAAAGAGTAGGTTGCAAATTGCTTGCTTCCTATTCGGAACAATCCAGCTCAGCGATTGAGCTGATATATTTTTCTTACCATCGAGTATCAGTTTTATAGCTTTCCCCGACCTAGAATGACGCGGAAGAAGGGATTTTATTTTTGATAGTTCGCCGCCAAGAACATCTCTCCAATAAGGTTGGTTTGACAAAAAGAGGAGTCTAAATACTTCAAGATCATTCCTACCACTACAAGCTATAAAATTTCTAATCAAAGTAGAACGCGAAACTTTTTGCTTTCTCGCTTGGCTTTCGAAAATACTTTCGGCAAGTTGAAGTTGCTGTCCAAGAAGGCTTTTTGCATTCTGTTGTGCGTTTTGATCGAGCCAGTCGATTTTCGAGCAAATTTTTAATAGGTCTTGGATCCTAATGTGCGCTCGATCAAGAAAATTATATAGCCGAAATTCACTCAAGTTCTTGCTAGCTCCGATAGAAATTTAGCAGCATAGGACGGGCAGATTACTGTGGAACCTGTCGCGGACAAGATCCGAGGGGAAGTGCCGCGTACGTGCTAAATCGACGTTGCTTGCACGAAGATTTCGTGCGGAAGCGGCACTTCGACACGTATTGCGGACTGTGTGAAGGCCTTTCGCCCCCCCAGCGAAACACTGGGTCGAACCTAATCTGCCCGTCCTGGTAGTTTAATAACACTAGAGAAGAGGGTGCCAATTGTCATCATAATATTGCCTTTTAGGATTTTGACGTTCAATCCACGTATACCCTGGATTGACGAAATCTGATTGATTTGAAAAGGCTCTCCACCCAACAAAAGTAACCGGCGCGACACTATATTAATCGCGAAGTCGGACCGTTTATCGCAAAATGCCGCCTTTTGCTGACGCTACGGGATAGCGCAGTTAAATTCATCGCCGCTGACTTGCCAGACGCCAACAATCTAACAGTCGGCATCATGGCAGCCGTTGCCCAACAAGAACGCGAAGCCAACTCCAAACGCACAAAAGAAGCTCTGGCTGCAGCTACGGCCCTTTGGGTAAAACTGGGCAACCCAAATGGAGCAACAGCACTGCGCAGAGCCGGAAAAAAAATAATTCGGGTCTGGAGGTCATTAAGGCTAAAGCTGACGAAAACGCAGCTAACCTC
>CAJWOI010000207.1 GCA_913044255.1 uncultured Alphaproteobacteria bacterium | reverse complement strand
CTCCTTTAATTGCCGACATTGCTCGCAATTATAGTCATGTACTGGCACCGTCATCTACATTCGGAAAAAATATTTTACCGCGTGCTGCAGCGCTGCTCGATGTGCAACAAATCTCTGATATCGTTGCAGTTGAATCTGATGACACGTTTGTACGACCAATCTATGCCGGGAATGCCATGGCCACCGTTCGTTCAAATGACTCGGTGAAGGTTATAACGGTTAGGACTACTGCCTTTAAAGCAGCGGAAATGACGGGAACGGGAGCACAAGAAACATACCCCGGCAAAGAGAATTCGAATCTATCGGGATTCTTGAAACGCGAGTCTTCTAAGTCAGAACGGCCCGAATTGACCGCCGCAAAAGTAATTGTTTCGGGGGGTCGGGGCATGCAGAACGGTGAGAACTTTGTTCTACTGGAAGCGCTTGCAGACAAACTTGGTGCTGCTGTTGGCGCATCACGAGCAGCCGTCGATGCCGGCTTCGTGCCAAACGATTACCAGGTAGGCCAGACTGGCAAAATTGTTGCGCCAGAATTGTACATCGCAGTCGGTATTTCAGGCGCCATTCAGCATTTAGCAGGTATGAAAGATAGCAAAGTAATCGTTGCGATAAATAAAGATGAGGATGCCCCGATTTTCCAAATTGCTGACTACGGCGTAGTGGGAGATCTTTTCAAAGTCGTACCTGAACTTACTGAGGAATTAGATAAATGATGGCAATTTGGATGCCAAAAATGGAACGTCAGGGATGATCAGGGAAGTCGGAATTATCGGTTCAGGTTAGATAGGGGTGGACATTGTACGCGTCTGCGTACTTGCTAGACTATAAGTTATCATGACGAACGTCAGCGATGCAAAACTTGAGTGCAGAGTAAAGACAATCAAAGAAAGCCTTGATCGTCAAATTTCGATGTAAAATAAGTTAGGCCGCATCAGGGCATGAGGCCTAGCCAAAATAAACATTCGACAATTGATAGCCACGCTCAAGCGACCTCCAAAACGGAAGGCTCTCTATCATAATTCAACGTCGAAGCTAACCAACGCTCAGCTTCGGCAACAGTGATGCCCTTCCGGGCCGCATAATTCTGGACTTGATCTAATTCAATCTTGCCGACGCCAAAATAACGACTGTCAGGATGGCTGAAATAGATTCCGCAAACCGAAGCACCTGGCCACATGGCAAAATTCTCCGTCAAGGATACGCCTGTATTGCTTTCAGCGTTCAACAAGGAGAACAAAGTTTGCTTCTCTGTGTGATCTGGGCAAGCAGGATAACCCGGAGCTGGCCGAATACCTCTATATAGTTCACGTATCAGAGATTGATTGTCGAAGCTTTCATCAACGGCATAACCCCAAAACTCTTTTCGAACGCGCTCATGCATGTGTTCCGCAAAAGCTTCGGCCAGTCGATCTGCGATGGCTTTGACCATAATTGCGCTGTAATCATCATTTGCCGATTGAAACCGATTGGCGGCCTCCTCGCAACCATGACCAGAGGTGGCTACAAAGGCGCCTATGTAGTCCGGAACACCACTATCAAGAGGCGCAACAAAATCAGCCAACGCATAATTGGCACGTCGTCGATCGCGGGTCATCTGCTGCCGGAGAGTGTGCAGCCTGGCAAGTTCGGTTGTCCTAGAATCGTCACTGAAAACAACGATGTCGTCTTCCTCAATAGAATTCGCCGGCCAAAGCCCAATCACCGCCCGGGCATTGAACCAGCCCTCTTTAATGACGTGGGAAAGCATGCTCCGAGCATCACGGTACAAATCCTGCGCTGCTGCTCCAACCACCTCATCCTCAAGAATCTTGGGAAATTTTCCAGCTAGTTCCCAAGCTTGAAAAAATGGATCCCAGTCGACATAGCGATCAACAGTAGAAAGGTCATAACTGTCAAATGAACGCACCCCAAAATATTTTGGTTGTGGCGGCTTATAACTTGACCAATCAATCTTCAACTTATTTGCACGCGCTTTCTCGAGAGGCTGTTTGGTGCTCTTGCGGCCATCACTGGCGTGCTTGTCACGAATTTTCTCATATTCGTCCGAAATTTTAGCAAGAAACTCATCGCGATGTTCAGTCGACAAGAGACCCCCCACAACCCCAACCGCTTTAGATGCATCGGTGACATGAACAGTAGAACCCGTATAGTTCGACGCAATCTTCACTGCGGTGTGAACCTTACTGGTAGTCGCACCACCTATTAGTAATGGCACTCCGATGTCAGCTCGCGCCATTTCTTTAGCGACGACGCGCATTTCTTCTAAGCTAGGCGTTATTAATCCCGACAGCCCGATCATGTCGGCACTTTCTCTCTTCGCGGTTTCGATTATATCTATGCATGGCACCATCACACCAAGATCAACAACTTCATAGTTGTTGCACTGAAGCACCACGCTCACGATGTTTTTCCCAATATCGTGGACGTCCCCCTTTACCGTCGCCATGACAATTTTACCAGCTTTGCTTGTGACACCGATGTCGGAGCACGTTTCGTTTTCCATGAACGGAGTTAGATGGGCAACGGCCTGTTTCATTACGCGAGCACTCTTGACCACTTGAGGTAGAAACATCTTGCCCGCACCAAATAAATCTCCCACCTCACTCATTCCGGCCATCAATGGGCCCTCAATTACATGCAACGGACGATCGGCCACTAGCCGCGCCTCTTCCGTGTCCTGAACAATAAAATTTCCTATACCGCGAACCAGCGCATATTGAAGTCGCGCGGCCACATCATTCTTCCGCCACGACATGTCGCCTTCAGTCGGCTTAGAGAGTTGCCCTCGGTGGTTCTCCGCAACCTCTAGTAGCCGTTCGGTGGCATCCTCACGCCGATTAAATAAAACGTCTTCAATCCGATTCTTAAGCCCAACTGGAATTTGTTCGTAGATAGGAAGTTGCCCTGCGTTGACAATGCCCATGTCCATGCCGGCTTGAATGGCGTGGTACAAAAAAACCGAGTGCATCGCAGATCGTACTCTATCGTTTCCGCGAAATGAAAAAGATACATTCGACACACCACCCGAGACATGTGTACGAGGCAACTCTGCTTTAATGCGACGCGTTGCTTCGATGAATGCAATGGCATAATCATTGTGCTCTTCGATGCCAGTAGCGACCGCAAAAATATTGGGGTCAAAGATGATATCTTCAGGCGGAAAGCCAACGTCGTCCATTAATAACTTATAACTGCGAGCACAGATTCCGAGTTTCCGAGAAGCTGTCTCTGCTTGTCCATTCTCATCGAATGCCATGACCACGACGGCTGCTCCGTAGCACCGTACTAGGTCAGCTTGTTCTAGGAATACCTCCTCACCTTCTTTCAGACTAATGGAATTGGCGATGCACTTCCCCTGAACATTTTTTAAGCCCGCCTCGATCACAGACCATTTCGACGAATCAATCATTACTGGGATCCGGCTAATATCGGGCTCGGCAGCAATCAATCGAAGAAATCGGACCATAGCTGCTTCGCCATCCAGCATACCCTCGTCCATATTGATATCGAGAATTTGCGCGCCGTTTATCACTTGCTGACGCGCAACCTCGAGGGCTCCTTCATAATCCTCCGCAATAATAAGTTTGCGAAATTTCGCCGAGCCGGCAACATTGGTACGCTCTCCAATATTGACAAAACGTGGGGTCATGCGCCCACCTCAATAGCTTCAAGGCCTGACAATCGCAAATGCGGCTGCAATATCGGTGGTTCACGTGGCGGAAAACCGGCGACAGCCTCCGCGATAGACTGGATATGGTCAGGAGTAGTGCCACAACAACCACCAACAAAATTTACAAGGCCATCTTCGGCCCAAGTCCGAATATGGCCGGCAGTCTCTTCAGGTGGCTCATCATATTCCGAAAACTCGTTGGGTAAGCCCGCATTTGGATAAGCGCTAATCATGCAATCCACTGTGGCAGAAAGCTCTGCTATGTAGGGTCTCAATTGTGCCGCACCAAACGAACAGTTGAGACCAATGCTGATCGGACCCGCATGACGAACTGAAAACCAGAAAGCCTCTATCGTCTGTCCTGTGAGGGTTCGACCCGATCGATCTGTGATCGTGCCAGAAACCATAACAGGCAAACGACGGCCATACTCTTCAAATAGTTCCTCAAAAGCAAACAGCGCTGCTTTTGCGTTCAACGTGTCAAACACTGTCTCGAGCAATAGTATGTCCACGCCACCTTCGATAAGAGCAGCCCCGGCTTCATGGTACGTTGCACGTACCTCATCAAACGTGACCGCCCGATATCCAGGGTCCGATACATCCGGTGATAGAGACGCAGTTCGGTTGGTTGGCCCGAGCACCCCGGCAACAAATCGTGGCCTTTCAGCAGTCGATACGTTATCGGCAGCCTCTCGAGCCAGGCGGGCCCCTTCAATATTTAGCTCCTGAACAATCCTTTCAAGTTTGTAGTCAGACATCGAGATTGAGTTAGAGTTAAAGGTGTTCGTGGTAAGAATATCTGCGCCGGATTCCAAATACGAAGAGTGGATTTCTTTGATGACTTCGCCTTGAGTGATATTGAGTAAGTCATTGGCCCCTTTAAGATCAGACGGATAATCTGCAAATCGTTTCCCACGATAGTCGGCGTCACTTAACTGATAGCCTTGGATCATTGTTCCCATAGCGCCATCCAACACCAAAATACGTTCTCGAGCTGTGGTAGCAACAAGGCTTTCGGGGGCCATCTTATGATCGCCCCTCGTCTATGCCGGCGTGCGCTGCTGTTCGCATACCCAACATGTGGCATATAGCAAACACAAGATCGGCACGGTTCAGGGTGTAAAAATGAAACTCGTCAATACCGGAATCTAGAAGCCCAAAACATTGATCGGCAGCTGTATGTGCGGCAACCAAGTGACGCGTACTTGGATCGTTGTCCAATCCATCAAATCTATTGGCGAACCAACCTGGTATAGAAGCTCCGCACATCGAACTAAAGCGAACAACCTGCTGAAAGTTCGTAACCGGTAGGATGCCAGGAACCACCGGCGCCTCAATTCCAACACTTCGAACCTTCATAGCCTCGGGGATGGGGCACGAAACGCTCTTCTCCTTTAGCCGGATCCCCCGCAACGCCACTACGTGTTTCACGCCTGCCTCGTAATACCCGCGGGCGATCGCATCTACCTCCGCAATGGTGGCACCAACACACGTTAGGTGGGCAGCAGGCTCAAGTTCTGTCTCGGCACGAATGCGGCTAACTATGGAGTGTGTGCGGACCCGAGTGCCGCCCCCTGCACCGTAAGTCACAGATACAAACCTCGGCCCTAAGGGCGCCAACCGAACGAGAGAGTGCCAAAGGCTCTCCATCATTTTTTCTGTCTTAGGAGGGAAAAATTCAAACGAAATAATCAACGAAGCTCGGTTCGTATATTGGATATTGTCAATGCCCTTCATTCCAGAGCCTTTCGCGACAACAGCGAGTCAGAATACGTGATGGAATCGGCCAGTCGTCGCGTCCCCCACAGCACGACCGTCAATTCTTCGCCCTCCAGTCGCAATGCTGTCTCACATTCAAGGCCTGCCG
>CAJWOI010000206.1 GCA_913044255.1 uncultured Alphaproteobacteria bacterium | reverse complement strand
CCATGGTACTACAACTTACCATTTTTTTTGGCTCCCTAAATTTTTATCCATAAATCATGCTGAACGCTGACCCAAATAAACTACGTTTTTTTTACGGTACCGCCCCACAACCCTGCCCATATGTACCGGGACGTCAGGAGAGTAAAGCAGTTACAGAGCTCAACACTCTGGATGCTGCACATCTTCATAATGTGCTAAGCCGTGCTGGTTTTCGACGGAGCCATTCTATCGCCTACCGTCCGGCCTGCCCACGCTGTAATGCTTGTGTCCCTGCGAGGGTTCGAGTTCAGGAATTCCAAATGACAAAATCTATGCGCCGAACAATGCGACGGAATATCGATCTCACACATTATGAGACTCAAGCATTTGCCACAGAAGAACAATACGAACTCTTTCGATCGTACGAACAAGCACGCCATAGCGAAGGTGAAATGGCGCAAATGGACTTTAACGATTATCGATCAATGGTTGAGGATACGCCAGTCGATACGGTGACGATAGAATTTCGCGATCCCTCGGGCACTCTGGCTGCTGCCGCACTGACTGATCGACTGTCTGACGGACTCTCAGGCGTATATAAAATTTTTTCCCCCCAAAGAGAAAACTTGAGCCCTGGTACATTCGTCATTCTCTGGCATATCGAACGCGCCCGCGCCCTTGGGCTTTCATACTTCTATCTCGGTTACTGGATCGCAGAATCACCAAAAATGGCTTATAAGGCGCGGTTTATGCCGTTAGAAATTCTTACTGAAACAGGGTGGGAAAAACTAACGACCCTATAGCTCCGCTATAACTAGCTAAACATAAGCGCCATGGCGTCTCAGCCCCTTTCCAACTACACGGGTTCTGCGTTTGCTGTTCCTAGCCAAAAGACATCATAAACTCCCAAAATCGATTAAAATAATGAACCTCTACTTCATATCCGAAGTTAGTTCATACAATGTTATTTTCTTTATTTTCAGTTTCTTATGTTCATACTTTTATAAACCGCACGATTGTCGTAAACGCGAAATCCCTCGTATCCCGAAGAGACCTCTAGTCATATTGCGACTTATGTAGGCTGATCTATACTAAACCGGATGTCTTACTTCGGAAGGTCGTGACATGCCCCAAAAAATTCTGGACCGTCGCTCAATAATAAAAGGTGCCGCGCTTGGCGCGACTACCGCCGTGGCTACTTTCCCAACGCCCGCTATATCGCAGGGAACGTTTCGATGGAAAATGGTGACTACATGGCCCAAAAATTTTCCTGGCCTGGGCACGGGTGCACAGCGTATCGCCGATACAATTACTGAAATGTCGGAGGGCCGCCTTACGGTCAAACTCTATGCCGCTGGGGAATTGGTTCCAGCTTTTGAAGCCTTTGACGCTGTTCGTGAGGGAAAAGCAGAAATGACCCACGATGCCGCATATTATTGGGTCGCCAAACACAAAGCATTTCCATTTTACTGCACCGTCCCTGGCGGACTCACAGTACAGGAACACAATGCCTGGGTATATTACGGTGGGGGGCAAGAGTTATGGGACGAATTATGTGGTGATTTTGGGCTTCGTGCATTTCTTGCTGGAGGAAGTGGCATACAGATGGGAGGTTGGTTTCAAAAAGAAATTCTCTCTGCCGAGGACATAAAGGGAATAAAAATGCGGATTCCTGGGTTTGGAGCAGAAGTCATCAACCGTATGGGTGGCACTGCCGTAAACCTCCCAGGTGGGGAAATTATGCCGGCACTGCAATCGGGAGTTATTGATGCCACCGAGTGGGTCGGACCATGGAATGATCTTGCATTCGGTTTTTATAAGATAGCAAAGTACTATTACGGCCCTGGGTTCCATGAACCAAGTTCCGCACTTGAATGCCTTGTCAATTTAGAGGCATACAATGCCCTACCCAAAGATTTACAAAGCATTGTCCGGTATGCTTGCAAAGCAGAGAATGTGGGCATGGTATCCGAATTTACAGCTCGCAATTCAGCCTCGCAAACCGTCTTAGTGCATGACCACGGTGTCCAAATCCGCCACTTCCCCGATGACGTGGTGAAAATTGCATTTTCGATTGCGGGCGACGTCGTCGCCGAAACTGCCGGATTTGATAGTTTAGCAAAAAAGATTCATGAGAATTGGTCGCATTTTCGTGGAGAAGCAATGGCTCGCGGCCCATTCGCTGAGCAGGGCTACATGAATAACCGAGCCCTCTGATGTAAAGTTATCCTAGCCATACACCACTTGTGGCAACCAAGTCGCAAGTCCTGGAACCAAGGCGAGAATTCCGAGCATTCCCAGTTGAATAATCACGAATGGTACCACGCCACGATAGATATCCATTGTTTTAACCTCAGGTGGCGCAACACCACGCAAATAAAACAGAGAAAAACCAAATGGTGGAGTTAAAAAAGAGGTCTGTACATTTACTGCGATCATAATTGCAAACCAAACGGGGTTCACGTCCATCATTAAAATCGCAGGCCCAACGATTGGGATAACTACAAAACAGATCTCGATAAAATCAAGAAAAAATCCTAATAAAAAAATCAACGCCATAGTCAGGAACATCACTGTAAACACGCCACCGGGCAAAGACTCTAGCAGCTCGGCAACCATATCATCACCGCCAAAACCCCGAAATACCAAACTAAATAACTGCGCACCGATAAGAATGACAAATACCATCGCGCTGATCTTCGCCGTGGAACGCGTTACATCAATCAAATTTTTACGAGTGAGTTGCCTCCGCGTTGCAGCCAGAAGCATCGCACCCATGGCACCGACACCCGCTGCTTCTGTTGGTGTGGCGACCCCGATCAGAATTGATCCCAGCACCAAAATTATTAAAAATAGTGGTGGCAAAAGGACCCGGAAGACACGACCTATCAACTCACCACGTTTGATCGCTGAACGTTCTTCCGGTGGGATGGATGGCATTTTCTCCGGATAAATTGTCGCGTAAAGAAATTGCCAAAGGATATAAAGCACTACCAACCCAAGTCCCGGCAACAGTGCGCCCACAAATAGGTCGGCAACAGAAACTGGATCTGGTGCAAAATTTCCCTTGGCCAGTTGTGCCTGCTGATAGGCAGCGGAAATTTGATCACCAAGCAATATTAAGACAATGGAGGGAGGGATAATCTGCCCTAAAGTACCCGCCGCACATATTGACCCGCAGGCCACGGATGCCGTATACCCCCTCTTCAGCATTGTAGGCAACGACAATAGTCCCATCGTAACCACAGTCGCACCGACGATTCCTGTGGAAGCTGCTAACAAACCGCCCACCACGGTAACCGCTACTCCCAACCCTCCACGCACACCACTTAAGACCAGTGCCATGGTCTCAAGCAGTTCCTCGGCCAACCTAGAGCGTTCCAGCATTACGCCCATGAATACAAAAAGCGGAACTGCTATTAGCAGATCATTCGTCATTATTCCGTACATCCGATTTGGCAGGGCAGCAACAAAGACCAATTCGAAGATGTCAAACGTATTACCCAGCAGTGCGGCCAATAGGGCCACACCAGACAAGGTAAAAGCTACAGGGAAACCCATTAACAAACCGCCACATAGAGCCAGGACCATCCCGATTACGAAAAACTCTTCAAGGAAGAACCCGGTCATTTAAAAGATTTCCTCTCCCTGAGTAGGTCTCCTGCTGTCATCACCAAGGAGAAGTGCTGTACAATGCACAATTCGCGACACCCCCTGCGCAATCATAGAAATCGCAAAAATCCAGATACAGGTTTTTAGCAAATAAACAGCGTGAAGACCGCGCTCCTCTAGGGAGCCTTCCATTTCACGCCAGGAATTAAGCACATAATCATGGGAATAGATTAATATTGCGGCACAAACTGGGATTAAAAAGAGAACAGTGCCAACGATATCTACACGTGCTTTCCCACGTTCGCTCATTTTTGCATAGAATATATCAACTCGGACATGACCGTTGTGGAGAAGCGTATACGCCGCACAAAGTAGAAAAACAAAACAATGCATAAACCGAACAGATTCCTGCATCCAAATAAAACCAATCGAAAAACCGTAGCGCAGAACGACTATGATTACTGTTACTAACACCATAATGAGGGTAAGCGACGCCATCCAACGGCCAAGGGTGTCATTGACTGCATCAATCCCCCTTGCAATGGCCAGCAATACTTTCACCGGTATTTTCCTTTCCAAAGCCATGGACAAAGATAACAGTGCGCTTCTTACTGCGGGAATGATCGAGCGCAGTTCGGCGGATGGGTGCTATAACACGTGGACTGATTTAGGGAAATGCTATCAAGCAAGGATTAAAGTCTTAGTTTGGAATTTATGCAAAACGGTGAACTTCACAAAGTTGTTGATCACAGCTCCCGTGAGTCACTCAAAAATTTAATAAATCCCAAATTTATTAGACTTCGGGAATCCAGTTGGCGCTAATCTACCAGACTTTCCGCGCTTGCCAAGCCACGGTAAAAGCTCCATGACGGTTCGGGTTCTCTCCCCAGATTTCCAACTTAAGCCACTAGCACGCTGAAATACTTTTACATCTTGTAAGCCACCATCACGGTATCGTTGCAAAATAACGCCACGACCACGCGGTTGAGAGACAATTTCCTCAATTCCAAACAGAAGTAATTTATGATTCTCTCCTACCGTGGCAATTGTATCTCCATGCGCCGGGACGCAAGCAGCCGCTACAACAGAATTTGACAAATTAAGGACCGGTTTCCCTTTGCGAGAGCGTGTCACTAACCTATCTTCTTCCACAATAAAACCACGACCGTCGGAGGCGGCTACCAAAAGGAGCCCACCGGGATTATGCAATAACAACGCAACAACGTCATGATCATTACCTAATTCAATCATCATTCGAATAGGTTCACCAAAACCCCTGCCACCAGGAAGTTTATCGCAATAAATAGTATAAAACCGGCCGTTCGAAGCGAAGGCCAAGAGACGGTCGGTCGTGTGGGCATGTATTGAAAAGCGCCCTCTATCCCCCTCCTTGAATTTAAGGCCTATGTCGGACGTTAGATGGCCTTTGGCAGCACGAATCCAGCCCATATGGGAACAAAGAATCGTAACTGGTTCACGCTCCACCATCATCTCGAGCGGTGGCACTTCATCTGTGACTGTACTTACGGCAAACTCCGATCTACGTCGACTCACATCGCTTTCTGATAAACTCTTCTTCAAAGTTTTAAGTTCCACCTCAATCGCCTCACGTTGACGGAGTTTGCTTTTAAGCAATTTATTTAAACCACCAAGCTCTATCTTTAAATTTTTACGTTCCTGTAAAATTTCACGCTCTTCAAGCTTCCGCAACTGTCGCAAACGGATACTAAGTATAGAATTAACTTGGGACTCATTCAGTTTCCAACGCCTTTTTATCTCTCTTTCTGGTTTATCAGACTCTCGAATGAGCTTAATCACCGCATCGAGATGCGCGTAAACAATTAAGAAACCATCAAGCACCTCCAGACGACTCACAATTTGTGAGTGTCTATAAGCGCTCCTACGTCGAAGAACGTCAAAACGATGTTCTAAAAACGCATTGAGTGCACTCCGCA
>CAJWOI010000205.1 GCA_913044255.1 uncultured Alphaproteobacteria bacterium | reverse complement strand
TGACCTCGCCGCTTTGCCGATCTCGGCGCTTATGGTGCGTAACCAAGGTGTGGACTGGGAACAGGTGGACGATGTGATATATGGCTGCGCCAATCAGGCCGGCGAAGACAATCGAAATGTTGCCCGTATGGCAGGGTTGCTTGCGGGTTTGCCAAAACAGGTCCCCGGTATGACCGTAAATCGTCTGTGTGGTTCAAGCATGGACGCAGTAGGCACCGCGGCCCGTGCGATCCGTTGTGACGAGGCAGAGTTGGTGATCGCAGGCGGTGTCGAAAGCATGTCTCGTGCTCCGTTTGTAATGGGCAAGGCACAGAGCGCATTTGCTCGTCAAACCGAGTTGTATGACACGACGATCGGTTGGAGGTTTGTGAACAAGTTGATGAAAAAGCAGTTCGGTGTCGACTCCATGCCTGAGACAGCTGAGAACGTGGCGGAAGCGTTTCAAATTCGCCGTGACGATCAGGATGCTTTTGCGCTTCGAAGCCAGAAATCCGCGGAAATAGCGCAGGAGAATGGGGCTTTTGCAAATGAAATAACGCCAGTGACTATTCCGAAACGCAAAGGGGAACCCATTATAGTTGATCGGGACGAACATCCTCGACCCGAGACCACGCTTGAAGGCTTGGCAAAACTTCCGACACCTTTCCGCGAAGACGGCACTGTCACTGCGGGAAATGCAGCCGGCGTTAATGACGGTGCTTGTGCTTTGGTATTGGCATCAGAAAAAGCGGCCAAGAGTTTTGGGTTAACTCCGCGCGCGCGCGTCGTCACGATGGCTACCGCTGGCGTTGAGCCACGGATAATGGGTATGGGACCTGCACCGGCAAGTCGTAAGGCAATGGAGAGGTGTGGGCTTTCCGTGAAGGACTTCGACCTTATAGAGCTGAATGAAGCATTTGCTGCCCAAGCGATTGCGGTGCTTCGTGATCTAGGATTGCCAGATGATTCAGGAAATGTAAATCCACAGGGTGGTGCTATTGCACTGGGCCATCCACTGGGGATGAGTGGTGCCCGCCTTATCACTACCGCTATGTACCAGCTGGCGGCAAAGGGTGGCCGTCGTGCATTATGCGCCATGTGTATTGGGGTCGGTCAGGGAATTGCAGTGGTACTGGAAAGGGTGTGAGGGGAAGAAATATTCGGTGTTGCGCGATGTTGAAATTTTATTTTCTGGTCTCTTGATTTCCTGCCGTGTTTGGGGATATTGCGGACGCGGTAAGAGTTCAAGTGAAACAGGAAAAAGGTGAGGGATATTGGTGGACAAAGAACCTCAAGTGGGACTGCGAACCCCGACTCCCTTACGGTATTTGGTGTCATTAAAGTCATCTCCATGCCTCTTATAGTTGGGTGTAGGCCGGGATGAATCTTTCTGTCGCTGTGGTTGGCGCGGGGCCATCAGGTTTCTATGCGGCTGACGCTATGCTCAAGGCATTTCCGTGTTCTCGAATTGATATAATTGATCGATGGCCGACGCCATTTGGACTGGTTCGGTTCGGTGTTGCGCCTGATCACTTGAGTACGAAAAATGTTACTAAATTGTATGAGAAAATCCTTGATAAGCCCGGGGTCCGCTTCATTGGGAACGTGGAACTTGGTCGTGACCTGACCTACGAAGAACTTAAGTCCGTTTTTGACGTGGTGATTCTCTCATTTGGCATGGAGGCACCCAGAGTTTTGGACATTCCTGGAGCTAATTTACCGGGAGTAGTTCCAGTTACGGATTTCGTCGGTTGGTACAACGCAACACCTAAAAGTATGGATTGTTCTAGCCTGGTGGTAAAAACGCGATCCGCGGTCGTGGTAGGAAACGGAAACGTTGCACTTGATGTCGCGCGTTTACTGGCCAAAACTGAAAGCGAACTTGTGGCTACCGATATTGAGCCGTCGGCGGCAGAAGCGATTGTGCAGGCGCCGTTGCGGGATATCTACGTTGTTGGTAGACGAGGGCCGATCGAATCTAATTTTAGTTTTCCGGAATTGTCTGAACTTGGTGAACTTTTAGAGGCACAGACTTCTGTTGAGAACGCTCGGTTGCCCGCCGACGCTTCTGCGGCCGAGGAATCGGTGAAAAAGAAAAAAGAACGTAACTTACGTGTACTGAAGTCGTTCTCCGAGAGAAAAGCTGACGACAGGCCTGTGCGAGTGCATTTAATGTTTTATGTATCGCCAATTGAAATTATCGGAAGTGATCAAATGACTGCTGTCAAGATGGTCCGTAACACGGTTGTTAACGGAAAGGCAGTGGCAACCGACGAAACGTTTGTTATCGACGCTGATCTACTGGTTCCAGCAATTGGGTACAAGTCAGCGTCTATAAAAGGCTTGCCATTATCGGGAAATGACGGAGCGGTTCGGAACCAAGATGGCCGTGTTGAACCTGGGGTCTACGTAGTTGGTTGGGCGCGCCGCGGTCCGAATGGTGTGATTGGTACAAATCGGGTAGATGCCCGGGAGGTTGTATCCTTGATTGAAGTAGATTCTCCGGCCGCGATCAAGGCTGGATCTGTTGGTCTCGACAATGTGTTGTCAGAGCGAAATGTGGATCTGGTTGACGCGGCCGGCTGGCGCCAAATTGATGCAGCCGAGACTGCTCGTGGCGGCGGCGGTCGGCCGAGGGTGAAATTTAGGATCCTTGACGAGATGTTACGTGAGAGCAAGAAAAGGGTTGCCGCCTAGCTTCCTTTATGTTCCAAAGTTTTTGGCATCATCCCGGGTTCCGTAATCTGAGGGTACAAAATGAGTTTCTGTTCCGCGTGGTAGATTTGTAGATCATGAACCTATTTGATGTATTTTTGCGCCCGGATCTAGAACGGGATTCTGATCGTGCAGCAATTACTCACGCAGCAAATTTGCTCGAAGTCGGTGAGTTTCAGTTACTGCAACTCGCTTTTTATCAATGGCATGGGCGGGAAATGCAGTGTACTGAAAAGGAAATTTTGTTTCGCAGTGTTTTCCTCGAGAAATACACGCCGGGTTTTCTTCGCCACTACGCAAGAAACATATTAATAAGGGAAGAAATAGGCGAGCTGCGTGCGAGCGACGAAGCGTACCATCGCTACGATCCCCCAATGCTTGGCGGCATCCTGACGAACAGTATGGGTCAGTTTGTATTTATTTCTGCAATAGTCTTTAGTTTATTGGTCGGAAGCTTGGCTTTAGCGGCCGTCACGATTAACATCGGAGGCGCTTGCACAAATCCTTTCCCGCCCTGTTTGACTTTACAAGATCTTGGAGAAATTCCTAGAGTAGATGGCAGCAAAAGGTAGATGTGGCGCCTCTTGTTTATGGCAGCCAAATAGAAGTTAGGTACCAGCGTCACATGTGGGAAGTGTCTCCAGAACTGAGAACTTTATTGAACATCATATTCCTAGCGATAACTGGTGCCATTGCCTATCACGGTATCCGCTACCGAGACGAGGAGGGGAATACCGATTTCGTCAGACTATTGTTCGGCTGTATTGCCGCTACGTTTTTTTTTCTGGTCCTTTTTCAGGATGTATTGGAGGTTGTCAGGTTCGGCTGAGCGGACCGACAATAGTCAGGGTTTGTGCATCCGAGACTTTGCATCGAGTTCCGGAATACTTAATAATTGTTGATTCTCTGGCAGCTGTAGTTGCTCATAAATATAGCGAGCACGACTTCGAACCGTGGAAGGTCTAGGATCATATAAAATTTTACCCACCAGGCCCGGTCCTGAAACCGACTCCTCGTCCACTTGTAGCGCTTTGATATAGTCAGCTAAGGCATCTCCGTAGGCGCCCTGCCGATCCAGCATAATCCCTCTGTTGGCATAGGCAGCTGCCAAGACACCATGTCCAGTGGGATCTTCTGGCGGCAAATTTTTCGTAAGCCAGTCAATCAAATAATCGAGCTCTGCCACGGCTTCCAGGCACTGATCTCTTTGAATAAACACCAAAGCGCGACCCATTAAGGCGCCGCGATGGTTAGGTGAGAGTGCCAGAGCTTTGTTGAAGTAACTCATTGCGTCATCATAATCACCACTCGATAGTAGGATGTCTCCCCGTTCGGTCTCGTAATCTCCTGCTGGGCGATCAAAGAAGCTGTCATAAAGGAGCGTTGAACCGCCGGTGATCAGCACCGCGATGAACATTAAGACAGTGAAGCGTTTCAGCACACGTGGATTCATCGCATCAGACTAAACAAATAGTCGGTATAGAAGATTGAAAAAACCGAGGCGAGCAGCGCTGCTGTGAAGCCAGCGCGGCGCTTTAATCTTTGTTGCACTCCATCATCTGCGGGAAGTTGTTTCCTGATCATTCGACGCACTGACATCACCCATATCAGGTGACGCAAAGGCATCCAAAGCGCCGCGGCTAAAAGTATGCCCCATATCAGGGTATATTCTGGGGAAAGTAAAACGCTCAACACAAATTCCTATGTATCTATTTAGGAAACTATCCTCACCGAAAGGAAAGGGGGGCCAAAGCCCCCCTCCGAGTCTCTCTTATAGAAACCATTTACACGGTTCTACTTAACGTCTCCATTCAAGTTTGTTGCGCGGGGGCCGCTACCTCATCGCCGATGTCATCGGCTAACGACTCAATCTTCTTAGACGGGACGGCCGACATCTCCATTTTGTAGGCGAGAAACCACATCATCGCTACACCAAGTATCCAGAATAGGATCTGCCAGGCCCATATAGAGGGTATCCCAAAAGTCCAGCCCGCCGGACCCTCGTTTGGCGCTCCGAAAATCGTGTTCCCGATTACGGCGCCAGGTCCGATGCCAAAAAACAACCATGCCAGAGTAACGATCCATGCCACCGGCACCAGGCCCTTCTTCTGCGGTGAAAGAGACCCGTGCTCACGAAGGAAATCATGATATTTCATACGGTGCGATCGCTCGGCATCTCTTTGTGTCATGGCCGAAACGCTAATACAGACAGCTAGATTAAAAATGATTCCCCAGCCGGCAGAGTGAATTGTCCATGGCCATCTGCCCCAAGGAAGATCAATGCCAATAGAGTTGGCGATGGTCCTTCCAAACGTTTCCGTGAAAATCACCGCGAGCAATCCGGCCAAAAGGCCCCAGCTAGCGCCCTCCCTGGTGATCCATGGTATCCAACAAACAGCCGCTAACGATGGCCACATTTGAAACCCGAAAGCAACTGCCAACCCACCGAGCAATACCAGTGCGTCTTGAGAGAAGGTTGCCACCAGCAAAGCGGCGAAGACAATAAAGGCTACGCCGAGCCGACCAAACAGTTTCTGTGTGGCATGACTGGCGGTCGGATTAAGGTAGCGCTTGTATAGGTCACGCGTCAGCATCCCGCCGGCAGTTGACATGTACGCTGCACCGGTGGATTGCATTGCTGCGAGAGCACATACGGCTAGTAGTCCCAGGAACCATGGCGCCGTATCGCCCACCAGGTTGATGTAGTGCGGTACCAAGCCGGCCTGTTTGTTCGCGGTCAAGTCGGGTAGAACATTTGCAATCCCCGCCGCATCACCCACTGCTGGGGTAGCGCCCAGAAAATGCGCTCCCATCCCCTGGGCAGCCGTAAAGAAAAACAAGATCAGGCCGATGCCAATGACGATG
>CAJWOI010000204.1 GCA_913044255.1 uncultured Alphaproteobacteria bacterium | reverse complement strand
CCCGCAACCGGATCCCCTTCAATGTTTGTATCACTTACTTTTTCACCTACCACTGCCGCTGGAGCGCGCACGGCAGCTCCAGGAGCCCCAACAACAATGACACCGACCATCGGTGGGTGCACCCCGCAGGTGTAGGGGATAACAATTGGTTCATCGAAGCGGAGGGTTGCCGTACTGCCCCGCAGCAAAATTCCAGAATTGAATTCCCGCTCTAAACCAACCGCGCTATGCTCTATTGTGTGCACATTGACGAAACGCACGCACTCACCGGGTTTTAGATACACATCCCCAGGCTCGAATACATGGGTTATCTCAATATTGTGGGTCGCACTACACTCTTGAGCACGCGCGACGAACGGCAAGAGCATTAAGAGAGCAAAAGCCGTCAGTCCTGTGAGTAACGGCCTAAGGCCGAAGATTCGCTTATCAGAAAACATTTACCCAGATCTATCACACACCTAATATTGTGAGGCAGTTTTTCCTATAGCATACACACCTGGAGTAAATATGGCATCGAATTCGAAGCCAACTCAAAGAGGATGTTTTTAGCATCGGCTGGTAACGGTCTGGTAACATATGGAGAAAAGGCAAATAGACTGCCACTGTTACGCAACTCCTTGTTAGCACAGGATAACAAAAATTGCCGCAGTCGGCAGAGCCTATGCACTCCAGCACAATTTATTTTTTGGCACCGCCACAACTAAATATTGTTAAATGAGGCGTAACTTTCTTCGTGATTTTCTTAAGAATTTTAAGCCAAAAGTAACTATAATTCGTAAATGGCAAAAACCAGGTACACTCACACATCAAATGGAGCCAGACATTTGCCACCACCATGGCTCATTTTTGTGCTTGTTGTCCTTTTCTTTACCTGTCCTTATTCCCTTTCCACCCCGTTATATGCACAAGAAACCGCAGATACGTCACTTAATCGTGGCTCGTTCTCACTCGTGGATCACAGCGGTCGGGCAGTAACGCAACAGAACTTCCGTGGCTCCTACCTCCTCATCTTTTTTGGGTATTCCCACTGCCCCGACATCTGTCCAACCGCCCTGACGCTGATTGCAACTGTGATGGATTCACTTGGGGAAAATAGTAAAAGCGTGCAACCAATTTTTATTACCCTTGATCCAGAACGAGATACACCCGAGGTCTTGCAAAAATTTGTATCCTATTTTCATCCCAAATTGATTGGTTTGACCGGAACCCCCGACCAAGTTGCTACCGTCGCAAAGGAATATTTTGTTAGATACCAAAGAGTTACTCAGAGACCTTCCGATAGCACTTTAAATAATAAGGAGGGATTGGAGTATTTTCTTGACCACACCGCAGCCAGTTATCTCCTGGGTCCCAATGCCGAAGGCATAGCACTTTTTCGCCACGGCACCTCAGCCGCCGAAATAGCAGAAAAAATACGGAACGTTATGAAATAAAACGGTACTGCGTGCTCTCACGAAAACGTAAATCCCGCTTTAAGGTCGGCCCCCTCCCCACAAACGTTATCACTCCCTTATGAATTTCCAATACTCATCGGCCACGCACTTGACTCATGCTTTTTGTAATACTCAACGCCTACTTTAGCGTCCCTACTCAGTCGCGATATAGCGGCCCACGCAACAACTTCCCGGGCAAAGCTCCCGTATGCTGATTTTCTTTCAGCACTACTTCCCCCGCCACAATCGTCGCTAACATTCCATCCGCATATTGTTTTAATCGTTTTGCCCCTGAGGGTAAATCATACGCGACAGTGGGCATTTGCGGTTCTATCGTTTCCGGGTTGAAAACTGTAATATCGGCTACCATTCCTTCTCGCAACAGCCCACGGTCATGAAACCCCCAACTAGTCGCAGTATCATAAGTAATCATGCGAACCGCCTCCTCAAGCGACAGCGCCTCTTCATCGCGAACCCAGTGACTTAAAAGGTGCGTCTGAAGGGAACTATCCATAATCTGCGAAACGTGGGCCCCCGAATCGGAAAAAGTAACATTAGAATACGGGTGCCTCATAAGTTCGAGCGCATCATCTTGGTTTTCATTTGCAAACGGTTGCCTAAAAAATACTTTTAGATCATGCTCCAGAGCGATTTCTACCATGGCCTCAGCCGGCGTCACACCAAGTGCACGAGAAATTTCCGCTACACTACGATGCGGGCGGGGTATTCGGTCCATAACGTACAATGTATCCCATTCTGGGGGCCTCGGCTCCGCTCCAAAGGCTTTAGGGCCTTTGTAAGGGCGATTGGCAACCTCAATTAACCGTTCCCGCGTTACTACGTCGTTCTTGAGTGTTTCAAGCTGAGCATCGAGAGGCATTTTTCTGAAATCCAGCCAAACCTCACAGTTATCAAAAGGGGTAGAAGTTTCGAAGGAAAGAAGTGAATTGATCTCGCGACTGTGTACCTGTGTAAAAATACGGGCGCCTTTAAGATTCTCCTCCTCAATGAGGTCGTAAAACATTTTCCACTGTCCAGGATATTCCTTACGACTTAGGCTGCCGAACGTGACTGGCCTACCGGTTTCCTTCGAGAGATCCGCGAGACCGCGATAGAAATCTATCATCTCCGCCGTCTCGCCCCGCTTCATAGCAAGCTGAAATATCCCGGCACCCGTTTCACCCATTGCACGAACTATATCGTGCACCTCGTAGTCTGGTGCCACACGACTCGCCACCCAACGATCATCAGAGGTCATGTGGCTGGGACTGCGCGAAGTCGAAAAACCGATAGCGCCTGCTCGTACCGCTTCCTGCACGAAAATTTTCATGAAACGCATGTCATCCTCAGTCGGATCTTCTTCGAACGCCCTTGCTCCCATAACATAGGTTCGAACCGCAGAGTGACCTATATACCCCGCATAATTAATTCCCTTCGGAAGCTTATCTACTACAGTCATATATTCAGGGTAGGTCTCCCATTCCCACTTGATCCCCTTAAGCATAGCCTCCCTACTGATGTCTTCCGCCCGTTCCAAGTTACGAAAAACGAGATCCGCTTCGGATTCCCGACAGGGTGCCAAAGTAAAGCCACAGTTCCCCATTACCACCGTGGTCACTCCGTGGTAGCACGAACAGCTTCCAAGTTGGTCCCAAAAAATTTGCGCGTCCATGTGGGTGTGACCATCAACAAAACCCGGGGTCACAACATGCCCTTCCGCGTCAATTATTTCGTCTGTCAATTCTCCGTTAAAGTGGCCGATTTTGACGACCGTCCCATCCTGTATACAAACATCGCCACGGTATCGGGCCCCACCTGATCCATCCACTACAAATCCATTTTTAATAACTAGGTCGTAACTCATCTTCTGCACTTACTACCTAAGAAAATACCTTAAAAATAATTAACATCTCGCTTTAACGATTACACACAAAACACACAAATACGTCGAATGAACTAAGAAAAAAATGATCAACTTGGACCATCGTATCCCGGACTACACCGTCTCCGCTCATGCAACGCCATTTAACTAGTCGTAAACCCTTATAAAGTATCTATCGAGTCAATCAAACGCTCAACCGCTGTCTCATATTTCTCATAATAATGTTCCGCCGCACCGAGATATATTACCAAATAAAGTCGCTCTTTGGATAACACTCCAGTTGTTAGACCCTTTTTCTGCAAACCGTTTGGCGTCAGGAAACGAAGCTCAAATCTAAAGCCCATTTGCTCCCCAAATTGAGTCGGTCGTAGACCACTTGATTCGACAAAGGACAACCCAGCAGCGCTCATGCTATCCACCACCAACTCCGCGACCTCATTCCCTTTCATATATTTCCTGAAACTCGGCCACTCTTTAACCCCAGTGCCTCGTTTCGGTTCGAATAACGTGTCACCATCTTTCAGGCCTTTGACAAAATAGATAGCGGCCAGATCAACGCCATCAACCGTCCAAACTTCAAAATTACTTGTCCTCAAAGCATTCCATTCAATCTGCGGATGCACTGAGTAAAAAGTATTAATGTCACGCCGTTTAGCCTCAATAAGCTTGTAATTCCCACAGCTGCTAAGAAACACTAAGGCAACAGCAACCGTTACGATTCTCTTCATCAACTTTTACTCTAGTTGCTCTAAATAAAATTCAATCATCGCTTTGTCGTCGGCACCTGAGTTGGAAGTGATATAGTTTCGTAGCGCTTTGCGGGCCTCATCGCGTTTCCCGCTCCTCATGTAAATAAACCCCAGCTCACGATGGACTTCCAACGGTACATCTTCGTAGGCTAGTGCCTTATGATATGCCTCAATGGCCCGTTCCTCATCGTTGGGCTCTGATCGCATCCGATACAATTCGCCCTGGAAAAATTGGAGTTCCCCTAAGTTAACGCCCGACTCAATCAGTTGCTGCAATACAACTTGGCTTTGTTCAAATTTTCTCAAACGGAGTTCATCACGCAATAACTGAGACCGCAGTCTCAAGACGGAACCATTGAAGCGCTCCGTACCAACATTCAGTGGCGTGCCGCCAGAAACCGAATTTGAAGCCAATTTTTCAAGAGTCTCTACCCGTTCCAGAGTCGCCGGATGGGTGGAGAAAAAAATCAGTTGCTCTGGTTCATCCGAGGCATCACGCTCACGTATCAAGTTTCTCCAAACGTTAGCCGCCTGACCCGGGTCATAACCCGCATCTAGCAAAAATCCAAAACCCAACTCATCCGCCTCTCGCTCATGATCTCTGCTATAAGCAAACACACTGGCCGATGCAATAAATTGGGCGATGTTACCCGCGTAACCATGTCCTGCAATGTTTGCCGCAATCTGCAGAAACACTAGGGCTTCCGCCTTGTTATGCTTATCTCGCCACTGGCGAAGGCTATGGCGTCGGAGGTAATGCGCAATTTCATGTCCCAACACGTAAGCCAGCTGAGATTCATTCTGTACGCGAAGAAGAAGACCCGTCCATACCTGCAGCACCCCATTAGGAGCCATACTTGCATTGAAATGCGGTGCCCTCACTATGTAAACACGTATGTCACCGCAATACGGGCCGGCGAGCTTACATACCACGTCACCAACATACGAGTTAAGTTGAGCGTCCGTTACTAAACTACCGGAGCTTTTTAAGCTATACTCAACGCGATCCATGGCCATCCAAAGACCGCCCTCGTCGGACGCAATGTCGGGCCGTTCCCCCGGCTGTATATCTGTAACTACGCCTGTGGTGGCGCCAAGGCATCCTGTCAAAATTAAAAAAAGAAGCAAAACAAAATACAATTTCCGAAAACTTGTCACAGCGGAAAGCCTTCAAGAAGCTGATCGACTGCAGCGCGTGCGGAGTCAGGCCCACGGAGATCTCCCGTTGCGCTCATCATACGATTGAACCAGATGATATTACCGGTCGTTAAATCAACTAATGAGGCCAAGCCTGCCTGGGCTCCACCTGGGATAAATACCCCAAAAAGGGCTCCTATGGCCATGGTTACAACCCGACTCGAACTGGAGTAGGCATCACGCATATAAATAAATAATGCATACTCAACATCTGATTTACCCCTAAGCGCTCGGGCATTATCTCCTATAGTCCAGTCCAATTTATTTTTCTTGGTTATTTGTAAGTGTTTTATATATTCAATAAAGGAC
>CAJWOI010000203.1 GCA_913044255.1 uncultured Alphaproteobacteria bacterium | reverse complement strand
CACGAGTATTCAATTCCACAAGCCGTGTCTGCGCCGTCTCCGGGTCAAAGATGCCCCCTCAGCAGCACCAACGACTGACGCAATTCATTGGCTACAGCTTCAATTTCGGCTCGCATCCCCAATCCAATCCATACTTCATTCAAAAATCGATGTTGTGATCGTAGCAAGGTCACAAACGTATTAGATTCCGAATTTCAGAATCTCAGCAAACTCGGACGTTTCCCGATCACCGCCCCCTACCAACATAGGTATACACCTTAAATAAAAATTTACTCAAATAAGCCGAGTGCTCCGATGTTATTAATAAAGGCCGCTCTCAGATATCGGTGGATCCACTCGGGTAGCAGTCGGGCTGCCAACAGAATCGGAGGTCATCGTCTCACTGGCAGTTGGCTCTGTACCTGGCTTGAAAGCTTCCAAAATCATCCGTTTGGTACTTGCTCCGGGCAGCCCACCAGTTTCAGCATCAATCCGAACCATCCGAATGCCGCGTGGAATCCTAAATGGCACAGGTGGCTTACTAGCTATCGCCAATTCCATAAATTGCTTAAAGATTGGCGCTGCAACATTTGCGCCCGTCTGCTTGAGCCCTAGAGTACGAGGCTTATCGAAACCTACAAATACACCCACAACCAAGTCAGGAGAAAAACCAATAAACCAGGCATCAAAACTTTCGTTAGTTGTGCCGGTCTTGCCAGCAAGCGGCCTACTGAGTTCTCTGATTCGCCGTCCAGTGCCACGTTCCACCACTCCCTTCAGCATCCAGGTTACTTGGAAAGCGGTGGCGGAATCCGTCACAGTTTCTCGATAATCTATTAGCCTCGGCATATTTGTAGTGGCGCTAAGAGTCCCTCGGCATTCAGAGCAAGATCTTTTATCTCGGCGCGTTATTGTGCGACCATGCCGGTCCTGAATTCGTTCCAACATTGCCGGACTGATCTGCTTCCCACCATTCACCAACATCGCGTAAGCCGTAGTTAGACGGAGCAACGTAGTTTCCCCTGATCCTAAAGCTATCGAAAGATGGGGTTCAAATACGCCAATCCCAAATCGGCTAGCCGCCTCTATTACTTTTCCGATACCGATAGTATTGGCCAAACGAACTGTCATCAGGTTACGAGATTTCTCTATGCCTAAACGAAGGGTAGCTGGGCCGCCAAATTGGCGTCCATAATTTTCCGGCTTCCATAAGCCGAGGTCTGCACCCTGATCAATTACGAATGGAGCATCCAACACTACGCTGGCAGGCGTATAACCAGCCTCAATGGCAGCTAGGTAAACGAAAGGTTTGAATGCCGATCCCGGTTGACGCATTGCCTGGGTGGCACGATTGAACTGACTTTCCTTGAAACTCCAACCACCAATCATAGCCAAAATTCTTCCAGTATGTGGGTCAAGGGCCACCAATGCTCCCTCCACGTCCGGTATTTGGCGAAGCCCATAAGTCTTGGGACGCGCGGCCCCACCCTCACCTGTAATCGCCAGTGACTCTACAGCCACTACGTCCCCACTCGCTAAAACTTGAGAAACTACACGGACTTCTGGACCGATCTTTTGGCCCTCCCGCCACGCCCTAGCCCACAACAGTTCATCTAGGGGAATGGAGCCATGGCTTCCGTCCATCAAACCGATAGCAGCTGCATTTTCCTTCACTTCCATAATCACCGACAACTCCCACTCCTTCATACCGGCGGGAGCCTGTAAAAGATTTAGTTGCTCTAACCAATTGTTGTCCACATTTATGCGAGTGATTGGCCCTCGCCAACCGTGTCGACGATCATAAGAGATTAATCCGGAACGTAATGCCGCCGATCCTATCTTCTGTAGCCGCGGATCAAGAGTTGTGCGAACCGATAGTCCACCACGATAGAGTGCATCTTCACCGTATCGATTGCTAATTTCGCGACGTACCTCTTCAGCAAAAAACGGTGCATTCACTACTTCCCCACGATCACGGCCACGGAGTTCAATTGGCTCTCCGTTGGCAGCCCAAAGCTGTTCGCTACCGATATATCCGTCTTCAAGCATGCGCCGCAGAACATAATTCCTGCGAGCCGCAGCAGCACTGGGATTACGTTTTGGATGGTACGAATTTGGTGCCTTCGGCAGGCCGGCTAAAAATGCGGCCTCAGCGAGGTCCAAATCCGAAAGGGCCCTGTCGAAGTAATTCATCGCAGCAGCAGCAACGCCGTATGATCGTTGGCCTAAAAAAATTTCATTCAAATAGAGTTCTAATATGCGTTCCTTTGTTAACGTTCGCTCAATTCGTATAGCTAAGATAGCTTCTCGAATTTTCCGGTCGATTGAAACTTCATTTGTGAGCAAGAAATTCTTTGCTACTTGCTGGGTGATAGTCGAGGCCCCAACAAGACGCTTCCCTGATGTTGCATGCAGTACGTTCTGGATTACCGCACGGGCTATTCCAAACAAATCAACACCCGGATGACGATAAAAATTTTTATCTTCCGCGGCGATGAATGCATTAACCAAAAGTTTAGGCATCGCCTCGATAGGGACGAAAACCCTTTGTTCAGCCGCATACTCGGCGAGCAAACGGCCATCCCCTGCATGAAGTCTTGTGAGAGTTGGAGGCTCATAATCCTCTAACTGTGTATACTCTGGTAATCCGCGGGTATAATGGTGTAAGACCCACGCGACACCAAATGCCGTGATCAGTGCACCCACTATACAAAGCAGACTAAACATGCCCAGCAAGCGCAACAGCAAAGAAAATGGGTTTCTTCGTCTCATCGAAACCACTTCGAGTATTAGACTCAGACGCACATCGAGGTACCCGCAATGAACAGTGCGTGTGCCAAGACATTTTATCGCTCAAAGTGCTGTTAACTCCGAATTATGGCGTAGTTATGGCTAACTACCACCCCTCGGCCCAATGCAAAGATGCTGCCATCACCAACACATAGATATGCGGTGAGAATATGGACCACTATGTAACGAGCGGACGACAAAGCGTCTCAATAGAGGAGTTCCAACATCGTTCCCGAAAAGTGGCCACTGGGCTCGCTGAAGTCGGTGTCACCGAGGGTGACTCTGTAGCCCTTTTATTAAGGAACGATATAGCATTTCTTGAAGCAACTTTTGGTGCCAGCCTGCTTGGCGCATACCCCGTTCCGGTGAATTGGCATTTTAAACAAACGGAGATTCAATACATACTCGATAATTGTAAGGCCAAGGTATTGGTCGCGCACTCGGACCTAATACCAAAATTGCCAATTCCACTACCCAAACACATTCAAATCATACTGGTTCCTACTCCACCCGAAATTCAGCAGTCCTATAACCTGACACCCGAACAATGCGCCCCCACAAAGGGACAGACAGTATGGGATCATTGGAGAGACCAATTCACGCCCTGGAACAAACCACCTGCCGCCGAACGTGGCAGCATGATCTACACATCAGGAACCACAGGTTTTCCGAAGGGCGTCCGTCGCGCTTCAGCATCACCCGACTCACAGCAAGTCATGATGGAACGCCTTCAAATCGGTTTTGGAATTCAGGCAGGCGCCAAAGCAATAATGACTGGGCCACTTTATCACAGCGCTCCCAACGCGTACGCGCGTGCTATCATCGGGCTCGAAGGCGATTTGATTCTCATGCCACGTTTCGATGCGTTAGAATTTCTCACTCAAGTGGAAAAATACTCAATTACTCACGCTCACATGGTCCCGACCATGTTTGTGCGTCTGTTGGATTTAACAGAAATGATACGCCGTAATGCAAATTTAGAAAGTTTAGAAAGCATTGTGCACGGCGCTGCTCCCTGTCCACCCGATATAAAACGCCGCATGATCGATTGGTTTGGCCCAATTATAAATGAATATTATGGGTCGACAGAAGCAGGCCTTATCACGTACGTGACTAGTGCCGAGTGGATTGAAAAAGAAGGAACCGTCGGGCAGCCTCTTCCCGAGTCCGTCATACGTATCTTCGGCGAAAACGGCCAATTCTTAAACCATGGCGAAATTGGTGACATATTTGTAAATTTAGCCGTCATTTCTGGATTCACTTATCACGATGATGACAAAAAACGCGTTGAAATTGAACGCGATGGCCTAATTACTAATGGAGACCGAGGCTATCTGGACGAAGACAATTATCTTTTTTTGTGTGACCGTGCCGCCGATATGGTTATATCCGGTGGCGTAAATATCTATCCTGCAGAGATTGAAGCTATCATGATCAATCTTGAAGGTGTACGAGACTGCGCGGTATTTGGAATCCCCGACGCCGAATACGGTGAAGCACTTGTCGCAGCCGTGGAACCACAACCTAACTCTACGTTAACCAAAGAATCGATACAGAACTTTATCCGCGAAAACATGGCGGGCTACAAGGTTCCTAAATTCGTGGCGTTTCATGATCAGCTTCCCAGGGAGGATTCCGGTAAGCTATTCAAGCGCCGATTACGTGAAATGTACTTAAAGGAATAACGTACTTTAACTACCGTGATTTTTGTCAAAACGCTATTCTGTTCTACTCAATTTATCAAAGAAGGGAAGACGTACTGGAAATCCCAACATAAAAATGCGCTCTCAATCGCCACCGCTTATCTCATCATTTTCCGAGCGCGATGGAATAAAATATGCACCACTCAGCCACCTGCCAAGATCGATTTCGGCACAACGTTTCGAGCAAAAAGGGTGGCTTTTGGGCCAACTTTCCTTTTTACAAATAGGGCATTTGTAACTATCGCCCTGGGTCATTCCGCCAGCGCTCATGGCCTGTCAATTCAGAGTGGGAAAACCTCAAAAACTTCGCGCTCCAATTCAGGGTCTGATACAAGCTCAAATGTAGCTGCGGCTTTGTATTCAAGGTCTTCTAGCGCGGGACGTTCCTGACTGTCAAGAATAGCCACAACCTCTGGAGAAGCAACGACCGAAAAATCTCGACCCGGTTCAGTTCTCGTCCCGTTGGATAGAGACCGAAGGATTTCTGTCGCGACCGCATCGGCGGTTTTTACGCGCCCCAGGCCCCGGCAATACTCACACCACTCCGTGATCCCACGTGAATACGACTCACGGGTCCTGGTGCGGGTGAGTTCCACCAGTCCAAGTTCAGAGAAATTAGTTAAATGAACTCTTGTCGAGTCCTTGGATAACGCCGCTTTCAGTTCAGTAAACACTTTTGTGCGACTACCGGACGAGTCCATATTGATAAAATCGATTACCACGAGGCCACCGATATTTCTCAGGCGGAGTTGCCGAGCGACCTCGCATGCCGCCTCCATATTGGTCCTCATAATAGTGGTTACCTGATTACTTGTACCCTTAAAACCAGCTGTATTAACATCAATCACCGTCATCGACTGGGTTTCTTCCATGTATAGCGTCCCCCCGGAGCGTAAACGAACCTCTGGCACCAACATTTCCTCAATTTGCTGCTCAAGTTCGTAGCCGTCGAATGCTGAGCCAGGTGTTGCTAACAACTCTAAACGGTCGACAAATTCAGGCATAAATTGCTGGCAAAAAGTTATCGCGGAAGAGAACGTCGCACGGTCATCGATAAATACTGCGTCAATGGAGTATGTCAAACGGTCTCGGAGATTACGCAGTACCGGTTCGAGGTCCGTATCGACACA
>CAJWOI010000202.1 GCA_913044255.1 uncultured Alphaproteobacteria bacterium | reverse complement strand
GTGCCAGTACTGCTAGACGGTGAGATAGCGGTTTCCGACTCGACCGCAATTTGCGAATACTTGGAGGAAATGTACACGGATCCTACCTTAATCGGAGATACACCGGTCGTGCGGGCAGAAGCACGGAGGTTAGCGTTCTGGTTTGATTTAAAATTCTTTAGCGAGGTTACTGCCAATATTCTCGACGAGAAAATCATGAAGCGGTTCCACAGTGGAGGGGAGCCCGACTCCGAGAGGATACGCTCAGGCAAGGACAACATCCATTACCATTTAGAGTACATCGGATTTTTGACAGAACGTCGGAATTGGTTGGCAGGGGACAATCTAACCTGCGCGGATCTTGCCGCTGTTGCTCACTTGTCTGTAATCGATTATCTCGGTGACGTGCCCTGGGATGAGCATATCGAAGCGAAAAGTTGGTATGTACGCTTAAAATCGAGACCTAGTTTCCAACCGTTACTGACAGATCGAATTGCCGGTGTTCTGCCTGCAATGGCCTATACTGATTTGGACTTCTGAAAGCTCCGGAGCTACTGATGACTGATGCAGTCCCGAACTTAGCCCAATTATTTGACACCGGCGTGATGCGTACATTGCTGGGTGGTGCTTTGTTGTTGTTTCTGGCGGGTGTAAGTTTTCTAGCAACCCGAAGAGTTGTGCTTAGGATAGTGAGACGGGCGGTGACTCGGACCACAACGCAGTGGGATGATGTGTTGGCAAACCGAGGCGTATTCGGTCAGGCTACCTATCTGGTCCCGGCTATCGTACTTTATTACGGGTTATCGTTCTTCCCCGGCCCTACACAAATGGTGGGCCGCATAGTACTTGCCTATATTGTGGTCAATCTCGTAATTCTTACAAGCCGTATGCTTGCTGCGGGGGTCGATATCTATCAGACATATCCAATCTCAAACAGACGTCCTATCAAGGGCTATATCCAACTCGTAAATTTAGCCATTTACGTGCTTGGCGCCGCTCTTGCAATTTGCACGCTGCTAGCAATTTCTCCATGGGGAATTCTTAGCGGTTTGGGTGCAATGACCGCCCTACTTATCTTGGTGTTCCGCGACACCATCCTTTCGCTTATAGCGTCGGTCCAGATTGCTGCTTATGACCTCATTCGTCATGGTGATTGGATAGAGATGTCTCAACTCGGCGTGGACGGCGACGTCATTGACGTTTCATTGCACACAGTCCGTGTCCAAAACTGGGACAAGACAATTGTTACGGTTCCAACCCACAAGTTAATTGAAGGATCCTTCAAAAATTGGCGTGGAATGACCGAGTCAGGAGGTCGACGAATTAAGCGCAGTATTCTTATTGATCAAACAAGCATCAAATTTCTGGACAAGGCGGCTCTGGATCGTCTTGCTCAAATTGATCGCCTTGAACCTTATTTAGCCGGCAAAAAAAAAGAACTCGCTTCCGATGCTGCTCCTTCAAGTTCTCATACAGACCTATTGAATCGGCGCGTGCTAACTAACGTTGGTACTTTTAGGGCGTATATAGAAGCCTATTTGCGCGATAACACCAAAATCCATCAAGGAATGACGTTTTTAGTGCGCCAACTACCTCCGTCCCCGGACGGGCTTCCATTGGAAGTCTACGTGTTCTCCAACGATACTGACTGGGGCCATTACGAATCAATTCAAGCAGATATTTTTGATCATCTGCTTGCGGCTTTGTCGACGTTTGAACTGCGGGTATTCCAGCACCCCACCGGTTTCGATATGCAACTGATTGGTGCGGTCAAAGGGTCGGCATCGGATGGATAGCCTTGTCGGTTGAGCCGTATCTGCAAGGTATTGAATCCGGAAATGTGTATGGTTTAAAAATGTAACTATTCTTTCCACGGCAAAAAAGTTGGGCTGTAATTTGAGGCTCTTCTTATGGTCGAAGAAAAAGTGAGGAGCTCCCCGATGATAACTTACACACAATTGGTATGATCTTAACCCATGAATGCAGCAGCCAAGATCCGGGAACATGCGCTTTCGCTTGGTTTTGATGCCGTTGGTTTTGCTCTTCCGTCAGATATTGCGGAGGCAGGGTGCAACCTAATAAAATTTATTGCGCTAGGCAGGCACGGAGACATGAAGTGGATGTCGGAGAAACTTGATCGCCGATCAGATCCGAAAACACTTTGGCCCGAAGTACGGAGTGTGGTCATGGTTGCCACGAATTATGGACCTGTGGCCGATCCTTTGGAAAACATATCGGATACGGATACCGGCACAGGAACTATATCCATCTATGCGCGCAATCGCGACTATCATAAAATTCTTAAGAGCCGGCTTAAACAATTGGGGAACTGGATGTCGCTTTCACTTGGCGGGAAGATGAAAGTATTTGTCGATACGGCTCCGGTGATGGAAAAGCCACTTGCTCAGGCCGCTGGTCTTGGTTGGCAGGGGAAGCACACTAACCTTGTGTCGAAGGCATACGGCTCTTGGCTATTCTTGGGCGCTATATTTACGACTTGCGATTTGCCCTCTGAACCAGCCATCAGTGATAGCTGTGGGTCCTGTCGTCGCTGTCTTGATGTGTGTCCGACTCACGCCTTTCCTGCACCCTACCAGCTCGACGCTCGCCGATGTATTTCCTACCTGACTATTGAGCACAAGGGACAGATCGCTAAAGAATTTCGTGCCGCAATGGGAAACCGAATCTTTGGCTGCGATGATTGCTTAGCGGTCTGTCCGTGGAATAAATTTGCACGAGCGACGCGAGAAACGAAATTAACCGCCCGAGAAGACTTGCTTGCGCCAGACCTGTCTATGCTCGTGGGTCTAAGTGACCAAGAATTTCGTTCTTTCTTTGCTGGGTCGCCAATTAAACGCTTGGGCCGGGATCGTTTTGTTCGCAACGTGTTAGTCGCTGTAGGAAATAGTGCGAATCCTGCTTTAGCCGATGCCGCCGCAGCAAGGCTGACGGATCCGTCTCCCTTGGTACGGGGTATGGCAGTTTGGGCTTGGAAGCAGCTTGTTAGCCCTGAACAAGTTGTAGAACGCCGGACGATTCACCTACGCTGGGAATCGGATGCTGAGGTACTCGTTGAATGGGGACAAGGTCTACCACCTTATGGGAATGGATCACCTTTGTTTCACTAAGAATGTATTATTTGGTCTGTCCAGGCACCCTGTGACGAATGCTTGGAGCGGTGGTACTAGCACTGTGTTGAAATTATGAGTTGCTAACAACTCAGTATTAAGTCTGATGTCTCGCAAGGTATGCGTTCACAAATAGGAGATTGGATAAAGTGGACGATCATTCCTCTAAGCGAATTTTTATATTTGGATTAGGTTATGTTGCGACCGCCCTTGCGACTGTTTTGAAGGACGTTGGGTGGAGAGTGGCAGGCACTTGTCGGAGCGAAACACGCCGTCACGAGTTGTTAGAGCACGGTTTTGAAGTCTATCCGTTTGATGGAGAGGGGTATGATGATGGGATTGGCCGGCAAGTGATTGCTGCTGACCGTCTTTTATCAACAATTCCCCCCAAACAAACCGGTGACCCGGCGTTGGCGGTTTATGAGAAGCAAATTTCCAACTCGAAACAAAGTTGCTGGATTGGGTATTTGTCCACAACTGGAGTTTATGGGAACTGGGATGGTGAGGAGGTTAATGAGGAGTCACCGGTACGCCCATCAAGCATTCGCGCCCATCGCCGCGTCGCTGCTGAGTGTGCTTGGCTTGCGCTTGGCCGGAGAGCTGGTCATGGAGTCCACGTGTTTCGTCTTGCCGGTATTTACGGCCCCAATCGGAACATTCTTGCTCAGGTGCGGGCAGGAACCGCCAGGCGAATTGAGAAATCTGGCCACCTATTTTCGAGAATCCACGTGAGCGATATTGTTTCCACCTTATGTGCGTCAATGACCGCCCCACGTTCTGATGCGATTTACAACGTGTGCGACGATGAACCCGCATCCCAGGCTGATGTGGTTGCTTACGCCTGTACTTTGTTAGGTATGCCCGCACCCCAGGCGACGCCATTTGACATCGCGGCACAGGACATGTCCGAGCTGGCACGGAGTTTTTGGATTGATAATAGGCGCGTCAGCAATCGCCGGCTCCAAAAGGAATTGGGTGTCGGATTGGCTTACCCAACGTATCGGGAAGGTTTCGCGGCGTTGATTGCTGCTGGCCAGTGAGTGGTTGTTTCAATTTCAGCAAAATTTTTCAGTCGACGATCTCACGCCCCTTGTTTTTAGACCGTGATGATGAAGTAGTGGGTGACGGTAGTAAATTTCAACGTCCGGCGGACGCAATTAAGTCGGCGACAATTTTTCGCAGGCGGGTAATGTCACTATCGCTACTAAGGCGATGATCTCCAGTCTTTAAGAGCGTGAGTTCGATATCTCTACTGGTTAGCGAGTTGGCTAAAGCAAGTGAGCTTTGCCAGGGCACGGAGCTGTCAAGTAGGCCATGAAGCAATCGCACTGGACAGCTGAGCTCGATCTTACGGTCCAGAAGTAGGTGTTTTGCGCCATCCTCAAGCAATGAGCGAGTGAATAAGTAAGGTTCTTCAGCATAGGGAGACTTAATTGTTGTTGAACCATCGCGATATATCTCAGTTATTTGTTCGTCGGTAAGTTCATCCTCTACCAGGCGCCGCGTGAAGTCGGAAGCCGGCGCGATCCCTACGAGACCTGCAATTTGTTTTTTGCGCGCTAGTGCAACTAGCAGCATAATCCAACCGCCCATGCTCGACCCCACAAGGATTTGTGGACCGACAGCGATGTTATCCAGCACCGCTATTGCGTCGTTGGTCCAGGTACTGATCGTGCCAGCCCGGAATATGCCCTCAGAAAGCCCGTGCCCGCTGTAGTCGAAACGTATGTAGGCATGGCCGATTTCACGGCACAGCATTTCGAGCGATAATGCTTTGGCCCCAGTCATGTCGGACATATAACCGCCCAAAAATATTATTCCCGGTGCTTTGCCATTGGTCGTTACATACGCTATGCGATTTCCGTTGGGGCCTGGGAGGGTGCCAGGAATTGGTTCTTGCATAGTAGGAATATTTGTTACGAGTCAGATATGTTAAAAGGCCTGCATCAATAATGTTAGCATTAGAATGTTTATGATTGATACCAAGATGCCTATGCAAGTGGTGTTACAGGTTTTGCCACATATGGGTGCTGGCGGTCTCGTCCGAGGCGCCATAGACGCGGCTGCTGCTCAAGTTGGGGCCGGATGGGTTGCTCTGGTGGCATCCGAGGGTGGAAATGGTGTGCGTGAGCTGGGGCGCCTCGGTGCTCGCCACTTTGAGCTTCCATTATCTAGCAAAAATCCGGTTATCATGTACCGTAACGTCCAGCGTTTATGCAGTCTCGTCAAAGAACACCAAATCAATTTACTTCATGCCCGCAGCAGAGCTCCCGCGTGGAGCGCTCTTGCCGCTGCGCGCCGGTCAGGTATCCCATTGATCACCACCTTCCATGGAACCTACAGCCATCGCTCGCGCCTGAAGCGTCGCTACAATAGGGTTATGACGCTGGGAGACGGTGTGATTTCGATTTCACAGCACATCGCAGATCATATTAAGGAGGTCTACGGCGTCAGCGATGAACGTGTGCGGGTGATCTACCGTGGCATCGATACCGGTTTG
>CAJWOI010000201.1 GCA_913044255.1 uncultured Alphaproteobacteria bacterium | reverse complement strand
TGTTGTTAAGGCTCCCGGAGATGTCGGGCGCGCTCCAGCGGTAGTGGTAGGTGAAAAAGTAAGTGATACAAACATTGAAGGGGATCCGGTTGCGGGTAAAAAAGTATTTAACAAATGCAAAGTTTGCCATCTTCTTGAGGAAGACGGAATAAATAGGATTGGGCCTAATTTATTTGGGATCATTGGGCGAACATCGGGTACGCTGCAGAACTTTACGTATTCGAGGGCAATGAGAAACGCCGGCATTGTATGGGATCAAAAAAGTTTGTCCCAGTACCTTATTGAACCCAAATCTTTTATTCCAGGAACCAAAATGGCATTCCGGGGTTTGGAAACTACAGATGAAGTAAATAATGTTGTTGCTTATATAACTGAGCAAACAAAATAATAAAAATGTGCCTTCCGTGATTGGTGTGAGCTTAGGGAGGCGTGAAATGAATCTTTACATCCGAATAGATAACTGTTTTGCCCTAACAGGAGCTACGGTATTTGGTTCCGGACCATGCTCGTACAAAAGAGGACATGTTGCTTGGGTTGTTTTCGTAGTTTTGTGTGTGACTCCATGCTGGGCCTTTGACGAA
Organism: uncultured Alphaproteobacteria bacterium; assembly: GCA_913044255.1. Lineage (GTDB taxonomy): Bacteria > Pseudomonadota > Alphaproteobacteria > UBA7887 > UBA7887. The sequence continues at coordinate 5,028 of CAJWOI010000201.1, read as the reverse complement.
ACAGATCTTCAAAAATTGAAATTGCTAAATCATTGTGTGGAATGTGATCTTACTGGGGTTAATTTTTCTAATACCGACTTGAGCGGGGTTGACTTAAGGGGAGCTGACTTAGTCAATGCCGACTTCCGCCAGGCAAATTTAAAGGGCATAGATTTGCGGGGCGCATTTTTAATGGAGTCGGATTTGACTGAGGCCAGCTTAATTAGTGCAGACTTTTTTATGGCTAATTTAACTAGGACTAATTTGGAGGCAGCGAATTTGCACGATGTTGATTTTAGCAAGGCTAATTTGACTGAGGCCAATTTGACCGATGCTATATTGACCGATGCACATTTTTACTCGGCAAATTTGACACGCGCGCAGTTTGGCGAGGCTGATCTGACTGGTGCATATTTTTTCCAAGCTGATTTGACAGGTGCCAACCTATCGGATGCCCTGTTGCGAAATTCTGATCTTGAAGGAGCGGTATTCTGTCGAACCAGGATGCCGTGGGGGATAGATGATTCAAGTTGTCCAAAATAAGGGATAAGAATTTCGTGGTTCCAATTTTGGTTTTGGCAAACGGAATTTGTTAAAGCTTTGGCTATTACCCCGAGTTGTCGGCGAGTTGTTCCTTGCCTTTGGAAGGACACTCCCCAGCTTGTTTACTTTTCACAAAAATGTGGGCGAAGTTCTAGTGTTGTCGTTCTCTCTATTCATGAGCACGTTGCTTTTGCCCAATATATCGGTAAAGGCCGACTTTGAGGGGGCCTGGGCTGCTTATGAAAAGGGAAAATACAATATTGCTGTAAGAGAATTTCTCAGGTGTGCAGAACGGGGTCACGATAAATGTCAGCTTTATCTGGGTGATATATATCGGTATGGCCATGGGACGGTGGTTCGAAAGGATAAGGCCTTAGATTGGTATCTTAAATCTGTACACCAAAAAAATGCAGTAGCAGCTACACGACTTTATTCCTGGTATCTACATAACGCGGTAATGCCGGGGGATCATGTTAAGGCGTACATGTGGTTTAAGATTGCCAAAGTGCTAGGTCAGGACCTCGGCAGGAAGAGAGAGGAAAGACTTGTTAAGGGCATGACTTCAGAACAAACAACTGAATCCCAGCGCCTAGCTACGGAGTGGTGGATGGAACATCAATAGCGCGAATTAACTAGTGTCTGTCCTCAGAAAAGTACTTCGTCTGGCGATTGATTTTGGTTAAGTGGCTCCAAAGAGGTTGTGTTAGGGCTGTTATTTCATGCTTGCATTGGGGTAATGCGATAGACCGTGGGAGGAAGTTTTGTCGTATATGGCTACTAGCCGGTCGTGAATATTTGGAAACTGTCCGGGGTGGCGATAATTATTCTTAACAATTGTTAGTTTTGTAAAAGTTCTTCCAACTTACCATTGATTTTGACGGAAGGTCTGGGGAACTAGGGAGGTTAAAAGGGGATATTAAGGTCGCTTTTTTCAGTGGCCGTTTATGGGGAAAGTTTCAGTCATCACGCTCGAGAAAGTTAAAGTTATAGAATGATGACTAAAATAGTCTTGTTTAAATCTGACGCACTCGTTTACACTGCAGCGCCTCACTCATGCCGCCTGTGGCATGAAGTGAGGGAGACAAAGGGGACAGGCATGGAAGTAAAATTTATGCGTGGCTGGTTAGTTGGTCTTATTGTTCTATTCGTGTCAGGGGCGGCTTACGCCGATTCATCAGAAGGTTTTCGGCTATCACAGACATGTGCGGGTTGCCACGGAACGTCAGGGGCATCTCCTGGCAATACTATCCCGATTCTTGGTGGGCAAAATGCGAAGTACTTGGCTGATACAATGCATGCATACCAAAAGGGTGAGCGTGAATTCTATGTGATGAACATAATTGCGCATGCGTATAACGATGCACAAATCGGGGCGATTGCGGATTGGTTCTCTTCACATTCTTGGATTGACACGCCTACCCCTAACAAAGCAAGCAAGGCAACTATTGGTGCTCCCATTGCTGCCGCGAAGTGTGTGGAGTGCCACGGACCGAACGGTAAGGGTGGTGACTTAGGTCCCCGAATTGCCGGTCAGCCAGTCGCATATTTAGCCAAGGTTATGGCGGAGTACAAGGCTGGCTCACGAACCAATTCGAATGCGTTGCAAATGATAATCACTCGAGATCTTAGTGATGATGACATTGAGGCGCTGGCGCACTACTACGCGAGACTACGATAAGGGGGAGGGGACGAAAATGACTATAACTCGAAGGAAGTTCCTTACTAATGGTATGGCGGGGGTTGGTACTGTTGGGCTTGCAAGTTGGTCTTTACCCGCTTTCGCCCAGGGCGAGATCATGCCCAAATCAGGCCCACGCGTGGTGGTAATCGGTGGAGGTTGGGGTGGCGCTACGGCGGCAAAATATATCCGCCTCCAAGATCCATCAATCGAAGTGGTGATGATCGAACGCGAGCCCGTATTTAGATCTTGCCCCATAAGCAATTGGGTGATTGGTGGCCTAAAGGAGATGGGTGACATTACGGTCAGTTATAGTGCGCTCAAGACAAAGCATGGGATTAAGGTGGTTCACGATACTGTTACTGGGATTGATCCCGGGCGACAGATGGTTCGAGTTGCGGACGGAATGATTAGTTACGATCGCTTAATTGTATCGCCTGGAATTACACTGCTCAACGACGAGATCGATGGCCTTGACGCAGTAGGGCGCGCAGTTTTTCCTGCTGCCTGGTCGGCTGGAGCGGAAACGCAGCAACTTCGAGAAGAATTGGCCGCGATGCCAGCAGGAGGAACGGTGGTCCTATCTGTTCCATTTGGGCCGTATCGTTGCCCGCCGGGTCCCTACGAGCGAACATCCCTGATCGCAGATTATCTTAAAAAGAACAAGCCCGGCTCTAAATTGATCGTGCTTGATTCGAATGAGAAGATTATTTCCAAGGGTAAGTTATTTAAAGCCGCGTGGGATGCTTACTATGAGGGTATTATCGATTACCGAACCGATAACGCGGTAATTAAGGTAGACGCTTCGACTCGCACAATTTCAACTGATTTTGATGATATCCGGGCTGACGTGGGGAACATTATCCCCAACCAACGGGCAAGTGATACTGTCGACTTGGCGCACCTCCGGCCCGATGGGAGACGCTGGTGTCCTGTGAATCCTTGGACCTATCAGTCCACGATCCACCCTGAGATCCATGTAGTAGGTGATGCAACCGATGCCACTACTGTGGGTAAGGTTCCGAAATCAGGTTTCATCGCGAATTCTATGGCGAAGGTTTGCGCGGCTGCAACAGTAGCGTTGATAAATGGGGAAGAACCCGCCAGACCAAGTATGGCAAACACCTGCTACAGTTTAGTTAGTGGGACCGAAGGTATTTCGGTCACCGCCGTATATGACTGGGATGACGCGTCGGGGAAAATGGCAGCCATCAAGGGTGCTAAGGGGTTGTCTCCAGGCAGGTTTGAAATTGTTGCTGCAAATGCTGATGATTGGGCGAGAGCGATATGGAGTGATATGTTGGGCTAATATTTAGTGTAACTTTCCCGACCTCCGCATCCTTAGCATTGCATCCTTTCTAGAGGTTTGGAAGTCGGCCAACGGGACGTGAGTTGGTTTAAATTTTGAGCCCTGACGCATAGTCAGATGTCATGTTTGTTTGATGTTAAGTCTGTCTCGAGATTTTAAGTGCTTGACTGGTATCAATCGTCCACAAATGCCGTACCACTGTACCACTCGATGTTAGCAGGTCAGGGTATGGCATTGGCAATTTCCGCTAATCCTGACAGTCACTATTTTCTTCTCCCCAGGCAGTCTTGGTACGGCAGAATAGTGCCCCTTCAAGAACGGCATTACGTAAATTCGTGGATACGAGGTCAAGGTTGCTAAGGTCAAGGTACCGGAGATTTGCATCCTGAAGGACCGTATTTTGAAAGATTGCACCGGAGACAATAGAGTACTGAAGGTTCGCGTGTCCGAGGTATGCACCGGTTAAATCAGCCCCAGCTAAATTTGCCTCGCGAAGGTCGGCGCGAAGGAGATTGGCCCGACCGATTTTAGCACCTTGAAACAGAGTTTTCCTCGCTACAATGAACTTTAGATTGGCTCCAGCAAGATTAGCTTCGGCCAGATTTGCGCCAGAAAGATCTGCATCCCGTAGATTTGCTCCTGCAAAAATGGCTCTCCTCAAATTTGCACCGCCAAGCCTGGCGCGCCAAAGGTTTGCATTGGTAAAATTTGCTTCTTCAAGATTGGCGCCTGAGAGATCGGCTCCAATCAGGTTGGCGCCCGCAAGATTAATCCCACTTAGTTCACAGCCTGTGCAACGTTTTTCCGACAAAAGGATGGCCACAAGGGCGTCATCTGCAGCATAAGACTCCATACCACTTAGTGTGAACATCCAGAACATAGACATCCAGGGAACAGTGAAGATAGCGATACGTAATGTAACAAGCATGGGTATTACTTGCATCCGCCATTTTCCTCGCCCCAAGGCACAAGGGTGCCGCAAAGGACAGTGTTAGCTAAGTCGCTTTGTGTAAGTCGAGAACCGGAAAGATCAACATCAGTTAGGTCAGCTCCTTTCCAGTCAACGTCTTTCAATTTGGCATTGGTGAGGTCGGCACCAACCAATATGGCTCTTCGTAGTATTGCTTGGGTGAGGTCCGCGCTTGCTAAATTTGCTCCACTCAAATTAGCGCCCCTTAGGATTGCTCCGCTTAAATTTGCAGACCGCAAAGTCGCATCCAAAAAGTCGGAGTTAGCTAAGTTCGCTCCACCGAGCTCGGCTTTGGTGAGATTCGAACCTGAAAGCGTTGCACCAGAAAGATTCGCCCTTTTTAGGTTTGCACCGGTTAAATCACTTCCGGAAAGTGTGGCCCCAGTGAGCGTGATTTTCCTCAGGTTTGCATCGACCAAAATGGCACCTGTTAAATCGGCGCCTGTTAGGTCAGCGGACTCCAGGTTTGCCTTACTAAGATTTGCGCCGTTGAGAAAAGATTTTCGAAGGCTTGCTTGGGAAAGATTGGCTGAAACAAGTGTAGCATCA
>CAJWOI010000200.1 GCA_913044255.1 uncultured Alphaproteobacteria bacterium | reverse complement strand
CGAGGCATACAGAACTTCGGGCCTATCAGGTTGGGCACACATCATGTGCAGATCAGGATTTTCCCCAGGTAGACCGAGTTCCCAGGTCTCACCACCGTCAATGGTGCGTGCGATACCGCCTACTTCTACGCCTACCCAAATGCGGAGTGGGTCATTGCGATCAATGACGAGAGCCCGAGCTCTGGGCGGTAGCGGGGGTGTGACAGGTAGACACCATTCCGCAGCTTCAGGCATCTTGGCGAAGGCTTGTACTTCCTGCCAGTTTAAACCACCATCGTTGCTTCGGTACAATCCTGGGGGCTGAGTGACTGCGTAAACGACACTGTCGCCTGCATCACGTATTTGCCAGACTTCCCGATCTTCTATCCCAACACAAAACCAGCTGTCGCCGTCATCATCCGATTGGAACACACCAGCATCGGTGCCGGCGAATAGGAAATTGTCAATTTTGACAAGGTCGCGCACGCTGACGCTTTCAAGCACACACTGTGTATTCGTTCCATTTACGGAAAATATGCCCTTACTGGTACCCGCCAAAATATTCATCCCAACATCCTTCACGAAGGAAAAGGTGATACATTTTGTCCGCATGTTTGAATATAACGCAAGGTTTTAGATTACGTTTTCAGTTTACCGCGGAGCTTTTGGGAAACTCGTTAAGTTTTTTCATCTATATTTGGACTCTTTCCCCTCGCATGCATACAGAGCTACCCACACATCCGGCCTAGGACTATTTTGCGTTCGAGTCTAGGTTGTGGACCGTTGTCGATAGATATGTCTCATATATGTAATTTTAGCGCATGCTCGGCTGTATGTTACGTCGAAATTGGGACCAAAAGAACAGGAGGTTAGGATGGGTGTACTGGAACAGTTTCGCGAAAAAATGGATTCAGGAATTTCCTGTATAGGCCCAAGTATTACACTTAAGGACCCATTCATTGCCGAGGCTCTTGGTCCTGAATCCGACTTCCTTTGGATTGATGCCGAACATAGTCCGATGTCCATAGAAAGTATTACAGGGCATCTCCTGGCGGCGAGTGCCTGCAATAAACCGGCGTTGGTCAGGGTACCGGGAAGCGCAACGGAAAGTATAAAGCCGGTTTTGGACTCCGGCGTGGACGGTATTATTGTGCCGCAAGTTACGGGTGTCGACGAAGTATGGAAAGTCGTAGCGGATTGCCGTTATCCTCCGCTCGGCAGGCGGGGGTTCGGGCCAAGAAGGGGGATGGACTATGGTCGAAAATCCTTGGGGGACTATTTGGACGAATCTGCCACCGAACTGTTCGTTGCTATTATGCTGGAACACGTCGATGCGGTTCGGGAAATAGATTCAATTCTGGACATCCCAGGTTTGGATTCAGTTGTTCTTGGCCCGATGGATCTTAGTGCCTCTCTGGGCCAACTCGGAAATTTAGATCACCCTTCTGTGGTTGAGGCCATAGAAAAAGTCATCATGGCGGCGCGAAGTAAAAACATTTATGTCGGGATGGGGATGCGGGCTGACCAGAATTTTGCGTTGCGTTGGTTGGAACGAGGCGTTAACTGGGTGCAACTCGGGTGCGATTTTGAGTATTTGGTGCAGGGAGCTGCAAAACTTTTCAACTCTGTCCGTCAGTAACGGTTGTATTTGCGTGCCCTTTGGCACCGCGTTGATGGGTATGTATATGAACGGGTACAAACTGGTGCACAACTTGAAGTTTGGGATTAAATTCTTTTCGCGCGACGTGGTTTGATGTTAGTGATCCTGCGTGAACAATCCTGTGGGCGATGGCTTATCAATCATTTTAGCCCATATGGTTTCGGATGCTAGAGAATGACGATTCCGCAAAAAATGTACATCTTCTACAAACGGCATTTTGGCGTCCGCAAGCCTGATACGGACAAATTCTACTACCCCAAACTGTTTCTCTATAGAGTCCTAAAGTTTTTGGGATTTCATCGAATTAAGGCGAGTATGACCCGGTCGACCGTCAAAGTTGGCACGTTTGCGATTAAGGTTGACCGGTACGACAGTCTCAATCTCATTATGAACCCAAAAGCCGACCCGACAGAGCTTGCGATTGTCACATCCACCCTGAAGCCTGGTGACACTGCGATAGATGTTGGCGCCAACATCGGACTATATACCCTTTATATGGCCCAGAGCGTAGGGTTGTCGGGCAAGGTGTTCGCTTTCGAGCCGAAACCGGAGAACTTCGCGTTATTGAACTTCAATGTGGCGGGAAACAAGTTCGATAACGTGACACTTTACCAATGCGCGGCGTCGAACGCCCGAAGCACGGCAGCTCTGGCCATCAATGACAAGAACATGGGTATGCACAGGCTTTCAACTCATCCTGGATCCGCTGACAGTATTGAGGTCGAAACGGTTAGAGTCGACGATTTGATCGACTCTCGTATTGACGTCAGGTTGGCAAAAATCGATGTCGAAGGACATGAACTACACGTATTGGAGGGAATGGCAAATTTGCTATCTCGGAACACCCATATCCATTTGCTCGTTGAATACAATCCTTCTTCACTCATTGCCGGCGGCACACAGCCGGGTCAACTCCTTGATTGTTTGAAGGACTTTGGTTTTGTTATGGAAGTCGCGGGCAGGTCCGGACGGGTATCGTCGCGAGTTCTTCTTGAAAATTTTTCGATGGATGGTCCCGCGTATGCCAATCTTCATTGCTATCGCCCGTAACCGGGTCGGTACACATAGACGGTCCCACTCAAGAATTCGGTTTGATCACCTCCTTCCCCGTTTATGCTAATAAAACGTCACCGTTGATCACGTTTCCCGGGTTGAGCTTGCCGTCGAAAAAGTCGGTAATATTCCTGGCTGCCCAATAGCCCATGCGATATATCGACTCCTCCGAGACGCCGGCGGAATGAGGGCTCACAAGAATGTTGCGAAGCGTAAACAACGGATGGTCTGCAGGGGCTGGCTCCACTACGTATGGATCGATACCGGCGCCAGCGATGGTTTCACCCTTGAGAGCTTCGAATAATGCCGTCTCGTCGACAATCCCGCCGCGCGCAGTATTGACTACATAAGCTGTTTTTTTCATCGCTGACAGTTCGGAAGATCCGACCATGCCATTTGTTTCTGCATTCTTGAGGCAGTTGACGGACAAGAAATCCAGATCGGACAATATTGCACGCCAGTCGTCCACCGGTATTGCGCCAGCGGTGGCGATTGCGTCTTGAATAACGTAAGGATCGTGGACCAAGACGTCCATCTCCATGCCGAGGCAACGTTTCACCAGGCGCCGACCGATGCGCCCAAATCCAAGAATCAGCACTTTACGGCCCGCGAGATCCACTGCCGGGTAATCCCAGCGGCTCCAGATCCCTTGGCGCACTTCCTGATCAAAGGTAATAGTGCGTTTGGCTAGAGCTAACATGAACATCAAAGCGTGTTCAGCGACGGTGACCGAGTTGGCGGTCCCAACAACTGTCAAAGGGATGTTGGCACGGGTCAACGCATCCACGTCGACAGAGTCGTAGCCGACACCGAAACGAGAAACGATTTTCAGTCGCGATGCAGCTGCCACAATCTGCTCCGTGAACGGGTGAGCACCGAGGATGGCGGCGTCGTAGTTCCCTATATGTTGAACGATGTTGTCCTCGGACAGTTCCGAAAACTCTTCGCACTCGATATCGTCTCTTTCATCGAACACCGTCTTAATACCGACGGAGATCGGCATCTGAATCATCACCCGTTTTATCATTTCATTTATTTCCATAAGGTCTTTCTAGTATACAAGATTCTAATATTTGGGGCTGTGTAGATTCTAAAATCAGGATTGCACGACAGCTTCCAGCGGCAAGTATACCGTCCTTCCAGTACGTAGAGCGGTAGCGATCGAATCGGTCCATTCCATGTACTGGACTCCAGTTTCAAGATCCGTGTGCGTGACTGCTTCTATACCGCGGATGGCATTGATGAACTCTTCTTGGACACGCCAACTACCCTGTTTGTTTTTTGGAATTCGTACGATTTTCAATCGTCTGGCGTTGGCCGCTCCAGTTTCAAGAATGATTTCCCCGTTAGCTTCGAATAAGTGGATGGTTCCTTTCGTGCCGCAGATGTAAATGTCAACCGTTGGTAGATGTCCTGTTACTGTAGATACGGAGAGACGAATTTGTCCCCCTTGTGCCATTTCGCCGATAACATCCATATGGTCTGGTATAGTCATTGCACGCCGTCGCCCCCTGGCGTCGCGACGTTGGCCTTGCCACTGCAGTGGTTCATTCGCTACTTAATCTGGTACGATGATTGGTTCCAATTGAGGCTTATTCAGTACCATATCGGCACCCTTCTCTCCTATCATCATCGTAGCGGCGTTGAGGTTGGCTGACATCATTGTAGGCATGATAGATGCGTCAATCACCCGGAGCCCTGCCACCCCATGTACGCGCAGCTGATCATCTACCACCGTAGTTGAATCCGTGTGCGGTCCCATCCGACAAGTACCCATGACGTGGTAGGTCGTGCTGCCGCAATGCCGTGCTGCCTCAAGCAACTCATCATCGGTCTGGGCTTGGTCACCCGGATACTCTTCAAAGTCGAAAAAAGGCTTCATGGAATTTGTCCCCATTAGTTGACGCGCTAACTTCATAGCTCCCACCGTGATTCGACGGTCCTCTTCTTCAGCCAGATAGTTTGGTTGGATTACCGGTTTTTCAAATGGGTCCGATGAACGTGCTCGAACCCACCCTGTGCTTTCCGGTCGATGCTGCCACGCGGCAACGGTAAAGCCTGGGTAGTTGTCTAAAACACCGTGTGCTCCTAGTTTGAAACTTGCCGGGGTAAAAATAAACTGCACGTCATTTGTTCGAGTTGTGGGATCGGTGTGCCAGAACCCGTAGACCATGGATGGACTTAGGTTGACGATGCTCTTGGCTCCAATAAAATATTTAACTACTTCGCGAGTGAGTTTCAGGCCCCTCGATTGTTCGTTGATGGTCCCGATATTTTTTACCCGGCCATTGAACCGTGGTGCGTAGTGATCTCGAAGATTTTCACCAACGCCGGGCAAATCATGCTTGATTTTGACGCCTAAAGATTTCAACAAATTGGGTGGACCGATCCCGGAAATTTGAAGCAGCTGCGGCGAATTTATGGTTCCACCACATAGGAGCACCTCACGGTTAGCCCTGACCTCGAAATTTTGTCCGCCACGCCCTCCCTTGCAGTATTCGACCCCGACAGCTCGTTTTCCATCCATAAGTATGTGCGTTGCGAATGATTTGGTCCGCACGGTCAGATTCGAACGGCTTCGTGCCGGCTTCAGGAACGCCCGTGCCGTGCTGACACGACGGCGGTTGTAAGTCGTGCGTTGAACGTAGGATACCCCCTCCTGTCGTTCCCCATTGTAGTCCGGATTGCGGGGAATTCCGATCTCCTCCGCTCCATCCATGAAAGCTTCACAGAGAGGGTGGCTGTAGTTGAGGTCAGTTACTTGCAGGTTTCCGGTGCGGCCTCGGAAGGTATTATCGCCCTCGCCAATCCGTTGCTCGCAGCGCTTAAAATACGGTAAGACGTCGGCGTAACCCCAACCTCGATTGCCTCGCTGAGACCACGTATCGTAATCTAGGCGCTGACCGCGATTGTAAATATGGCCGTTGAGAGAACTCGA
>CAJWOI010000199.1 GCA_913044255.1 uncultured Alphaproteobacteria bacterium | reverse complement strand
TCGCTTGGGGGCGAGCCAAAGCCTTTGCAGCGAATGTGCGTTCGCGTATCGGCGCCTGCCATCACTCCGTAATTCTTTCCAGATTAAGAGTCTTTGGCCCCGAGTGAATGAGCTAAACCCGGCACCTTGTAGTATCTGGACCGCTCTGGGAACCCAATCATTACGGGGCGCGGGTTCGATTGCTAGGAGGACCAGCCGGGGCTGCGCCATTACAGTTCTTCGATCTCCCAGTAATCATGAGATATGCCCGTGATCAAAGATGACGGCTCTTCCCGGTCTGCGAACACAATTAGGCGTCGCATTGAGCGACTGCAAGCTACAAATAATAACCGTTTATCCCGGGCCATATCTTCATCTTGGTCAATCCCTTCTCGGCGTTTAGGAAAATGTCCTTCTTTAAGCCCGAACACGGCGACAACAGGGAATTGAAGCCCCTTGGCAGCGTGCATGGTCGTGATTTTCACACCTGGATGCTTTAAGTCGAAATCCTTGGATCTCATCACCTTGGGATTAAAACGCGCATCGATATGGTGTTCGATTGCATCCATATCGTCGCCGGAAGGACAAAGTATTGCAGCACTTCTAGGGCCGACGCGTTCTTGAATGAGTGCTTCATGAAGAAACGTATTTAGCCGCTCGCCGACCTTCTTGATATTCGAATACCAAGCTAGAATTGGAGGTTGACCTCGGTAGACGGGTTCGACTTGGAGGGCCTCATGATCCACACGATCGCCTTCTTGTTGAGCGAGACAACCCAAGGCTTCCCACAACTCTTTTGTAGTGCGGTAATTTCTTCGAAGGACGGTGGTCCTGCCGCGAAAGTTCAAGTCCGATGCCACTTGTTTCCAAGACAAACCGTTTCCGTAAATACTCTGGTTGGTATCCGCCGTAATAAATACACCGCCAGGTTTTCGACAAAGCCCGATACAGAAGCGAATTGCGATGGGCGAGAGGTCTTGGGCTTCGTCAATGAACACATAATCGTAGCGCGGTTGGACGTTACTCGCTGCCTCTTGCATACGCTCTGGAAACGTCCAATACCCATCGCTGTGCATCTCTTGCTGGAAAGTCTCATAGATTTCCCATACGTGCTGTTTTTGCAACTGGTTTAACCTGTTTCCTCGGCCACCCCGTTCAGCATCTTTCCAGTAATCATTGATACTCGATATTCCTTGCCCGGCAATCACCCACTCAAATTCATTATCGAGAAACTCTACGTCAGCTATTTTTTCGTTGAAGTTGGTGTTATTGCATCGGCAAACTTCAATTGCATTTTTAAGGTGTTCCTTAAATTTTTTCCGATCAGGTATATCTAATGGACTGGTGACGAATGGCGAGGCCAGCTTATGGAGAGGTTTCATTTTGATACTATGATTACCCTCTTCTATCCCCAGTGTTTCCAAGAGATGGCAAGATGCGTCGAGGAGAGAATTGGTGAAGGTAGTGAATAATATTTGAAGGGGCCTATCTTCCAGTTGCAATTCTGCATTGGCGGCTTGAACCATGGCTTGGATGCAGTATAGAGCGATAGTCGATTTCCCAGACCCAGGCCCTCCTCGTAGCAACCACGGTCCCGAGGGACGAGACGTACTAAAACGCTGAACAAACTCCCTCTGCTTATCATCAAGGTTGAGAAGAAAGCTCTCCAGGCTAATCAGTTCATTGTTTTCCGTTACAAGTTCGGTCGGGTTTGCCGCTATCCGGGTCGGTTGTTGTGAGATGGCTTCAATGGATGTCAGGAAGATCCTATTAATTACATGGAGTAACACCGGTTCAGGCATCGTGCGATCGAGATCAAGTAGTTCCCCCTCGGTTTTCACACGGATGAGGTCATTATGATATTCCTCTGGAATGCCCCAGGCCGATAACTTCTGGCGGCTAATGGGTTTGGCTAACTCTTTGTCAGGGCCAGATTCAATTTTATCATCTTCAGCATTTGCTTCGATGATCGTTGCTTTACCAATCTCCTCAGGAGTGGGTTTTTTCTCCAAGAGGTAGTCGGCATTCGCGATGATCCGCGTGGTTGGCGGATGGTCTTCGTTGTCGCTATCTGCCCCGATACGTTCGTATATCTTTGAACGGTGATCAAGCACTTCCAGAACGACGCATCGCTCTGCCAACCTTACCGAGTAAACCAGCCGGTAATCTCTACTGACCTTCATTCGCCATCGTTGCTTCCAGTCCTTCAGTTTGATGATCTGAGGAGGGTTAGATTGATCTGGGGACTGTCGGAGTACAGGGAGCACGACGCGTTTGTACGCATTTCGTACCTTTTTGGGCGCATCCCCGAGGTCGAAAGGAAAACTTTCGGCATGCGCTATTTCGAATGCACCGTCGCTAGGCATAGGACTAGGCCTTCACAGACTTTCTCTACAGAAGACAACTTTGCAGCGTAGTCTATGCAGATACTATCCCGGGTGGGAATGGATTGCACCGTATCAAGAGAGATTGTGCAGTTAGGCGCACACACGAGTCCACCCCATTTCACGTATAATTTTTACAGATTTTGTCCAGTCTCGGCCCTGATTTTCAAGATCAGGGAGCAAATACCGGAATCTCCGTTGAACTTTAGGAGCTTTCAGGCGCGACGGTCAGCATAAATGACGCGACTGCCCTTTCGACCCTTCTGGCCGATGATACTGACACTGTATTTGCATATCAGGCGGGCGCAGGAATTAATTACGAATTTACTGAAAAGTGGTCTGCCGGGGTTTCATACCGGCTTTTTGGAACCTCTGACCCAAGCTTTACGGCTGTAGAAGGCACAAATTTTGAGATAGATGTCTTAAACCACAGTTTTCTCGTAGGTCTTACACATAACTTTTAATGTGTAATCCCTGAGTAGTCTGACCCAGCGTCAGATCACAAAGACCCCGTGGGCACCAACCTCGCGGGGTTTTTTGCGTTCCGACCATGTCCGCTTTGGGTCATAACCGGACGAGTCTGCAATTAGCCATAAGCAGATACCGGCAGATTCTGTATTCGCATATGAGAGGCTAATGATCCTCTCCTGGTCAGGAAAATATGTGTCTGTGTTCTGCCAGAGCCTTCTTACTAGGACACTTGGAGCGAGACCCCGGCAGGGCGATCTTTTTACCCTGAAGCGAGTAGTATTCAGTCCCAGAAAGCTCTGGTGAAACCTGAACCTCATAATTTTCAGAATTGATCTGAATAAGTCCCAGATCAAATAGGTTGTGAATATCTGCCCGGAGCAACAACCCGTTTTGCTGTGAATTGGTAGTAACCCCGCTGTAGGGAACGATGTGCGCTGCTTGTAAGGTTGAAGGAACGGCGGTTCCAGTGATTGCACAGCTCGATCCGTAAGCATCAAGGAGCTTGTCTCGAAAAGCTGCCTGGCCCTGTCGAGTGGCGACTGATCTTAGTACCTTCTTTCGGCCATCATCAACACTATCAGGATCAAAATCTGGAATTTCGCTAGCTACTTCGTCGACAAAGTGTTGAGCTTCAAGATGACTGCTCTCGCGAGATGAAGGTGTTAGCTCCCTCATAAGTGGCGCAAAGAAGGAAATTGTTTCTGCAAACAAAGCGTTCAGATCAAACTCATCACTATCAATTTGTTCGGGTGTGACGGCTCGATAGATTGATCCCCCTCCTTTTGGGGAGCTTTGGGGGGATTTCAAGAAACGAAATAGATCGGAGATAGACTTGAAATCATCGTATGACCTCTTTCGTGACTTCTGGCCAAACTGCCAGACACCTTCACGGGAGAGCCTTTCATTCATGCGCTGGACCAATTCAGATTCAGGATCAGGGAGTTTCCGGTACAAGACGGGAATAATCGCACGGTTCCGTCGTTTGACATTCGCGTTGTAATAATCGTCCTCATGAATGGCTACTGAAAATCCAATCTCTAGACCTAATCCTGAAGCAATGACATATACTTGCGGGTATCTCCCAAAAACGTCGGATTCGCGATTTAACACTGAGGCCCAAAGGTCCACAGGCCTATGCCCCTGGACACCACTGTCACGATGAAAACGTGTGCTCCATTTTTCGAACCATTGATCAAATTTCTGTGTGGTAATTGCGTCTTCAGCTGCTTGGCAGAGAGAGCTGTGGATATTCCAGTAGATGTCCTTATCGTTATCTGAGACCACTCCAGTTGAAAAGGCATGCGCGCCCGCCTCACGATACTTTTCGAAGACGTTCAGCTCTTTTCCAGAAAACATCAAAACCCCCTATTCAATTTCCGTATATTTCTTTGCTGACCCCCGTGATTTATCGAGAAGATATCTCTTTTCATTTCTGACCAATTTTTGCCGAGCGGCATCTAGGGGATCAATTCCCGCCTTTTTACAAATCAACAACACATAGATGAGCACATCAGCTGTTTCATCAGATAGCTTTGAGCAAAAGTCTTCATCTTTCAACGCTAGCTCAAGTTCTTCTTCTGATTTCCATTGGGTCAGTTCAAGTAGCTCAGCAGCCTCAATTGAGAGAGAGGCGGCAAGGTTCTTGAGAGTGTGAAATTGACTCCAATCTCGTGCATCCCGGAAAGCAACAATCTCATCAATCAGGTTGTAAATATCTCCAACCACAGCTTTTCCCTTTCAGGGTGTCTAAATGAGGTTTGATAGCATAGAGGCATTGAGCAAGACGATATAAGCGTTTTACAGATTTTATACCCGCCTTAACGATTAACTCGTAACTCGAGATCGACCATTTTGGGTTAGGAGCGGATATGAAATCTTTGCTCAGCTGGTTGCCGTCTATTTAAACAGAGCTGGAGTTCACACTGAGTAGATCGAGCATATCGTTGTGAATGCCTCCCCAATCCTGATCGAGATTAAGCGTGAAAACACGTATAGGATGCCCTTGAACTGACATTGTTGAATCGATCATCTGGCCGGCTGCGGGGTAAAGGAGCATCCCACGCAAGATGTGGTCTGGCCTGAAGCAACGCGCTAGATTCTTAACATATGTGAAGATTTGGTAGAGGTGCCCCGGCCTCAGGATATGTCGTTTGTGGTGAGAGACCAGAGTATCTTTGTAATACTTCGTATCTATTAAAATCGTCTCACCACTGCGATCTAGACGAATGTCGTTTTCCATAGCGGGAAGAATAGCTTTCGCTTGTTCAGAAACTGTATCGACATCCCACTCGATACGTCGAGGGCCGAGGCGGTAATCACTCTGTTCATATCTATAGAAATTCCTCACGAACTTCTCGAAGATGCTCCACATACGATCCTCATCGTCCATCACGTTGTAAAAGGCATACTCTGCGCCTCCTTTAAGGGGCAGGAGAGAATCAAATATCAGCTCACAAAGATGAAGAAGGAAACGATAGAAAGCATAGTTACTGTAGAGCTGAACTCGCCGGAAGTCCGATTTCGATATTCTGATTTCGGATATGCCCTCCAGTTGGCGATGCAGAATTCCAAGTTCACGGCGCAACTCAGGCTCCAGCGTGCTAACGCGTTTTAGCCTGCCTATGACTGTCTTGATAATTTGATTGTGAAGTAAATCGGGCGCCAACTCATCAACAATGCAGTGGACTCTCCCTGTCCGGCGAAGCGATCGTTTGACAGTCTCGCTGAATTCAATCCTTCCATGCGGGTATTTTGTGTCTTCTCCAACTTCAACATACTGTCGATCAAGGCCACGTCTTAATAGGTGGTTGGTCCCGCGGACTAAG
>CAJWOI010000198.1 GCA_913044255.1 uncultured Alphaproteobacteria bacterium | reverse complement strand
ATTTCGAGGTCCCGGCCTTACGCAGCGTTTTTTTTGTTGCGCTTGATGAGGATGACATGGCTGTCAAGCGAATGCAGAGTTTCACCAGCGTGCAACCCGGTGAGATGATTGGCTGCGTTGGCTGTCACGAACATCGTGCGCAAACCCCCGGCACAAGCCTCCACTCTACACACGCATTGAGCAAGCCTCCCGCCAAGATCGAGCCGATCAATGATGTGCCGGATGTCATTGATTTTCCACGCGATGTGCAGCCTATCCTGGACGCGCTTTGCGTGGACTGCCACGGCTACGAAGAGACGGCACGAGGTGGACCTCGCGCAGCACGGCTCCTTCTCACCGGCGACCGTGGGCCAATTTACAGTCACAGTTATTACATGCTCACGGTCGCCGGGCTTTTTGCCGACGGTCGCAACCAACCTAAAAGCAATTATGCACCACGAGCTCTTGGCAGCTCTGCGAGTAAGCTGCTCACCATGCTGGACGGTTCTCATTATGGCGTGACGGCCACCGGGCATCAGAAAAAACTGCTCCGACTATGGATCGAGACTGCTGCAGCCTACCCCGGCACCTATGCGGCGCTTGGCTGCGGGATGATCGGCAATTACATTGAAAACAATCAGGCCAACACCGGCCATGATTGGCTGGAGACCAAAGCGGCCGCCAAAGTTGTCAGGCAACGTTGTACCTCTGCCTGTCATAAGCAACCGAGCCGACTCCTGCCGTATAGCCTTGCTGACGAGCGCGGCGTCTCCTTCTGGCAGCCAAGCCTTGACGATCCACGACTTTTGACCAGTCGCCATATAGTGTTTAACCTTTCTCGTCCGGAAAAATCATTGGTGCTTCTTGCACCGTTGGCAGAAGAATCCGGAGGTTGGGGCCTGTGTCGAACTGCCAGCACCAAGCGGTCTGCCGTTTTTTTGACTAAAGCTGATCCCGGCTACAAGGCTCTGCTTGCGCTTGTGACAGCAGGCAGGGACTACCTTGATCAAAACAAGCGGTTTGATATGTCAGATTTTATCCCGCGTGTTGATTGGGTTCGAGAAATGAAACGCTATGGCGTACTTTCCAGTCGTACAAAACCTGAAGATATAACCAGCGCGTATGAGGTGGAGCAGGACTATTGGGAGTCCCTCTGGCATCGGCCTGTTCAAACTTCCAGCCCGGTTCGAGCCGCTCATTGATTCGGTCGCGTTAACGCGAGCTGGATTGTGGTGGAGCTAGCGCTTGGCCAAGCGCTTGGGCAGTTGCTGGGGGCGAACTTCTGTCAGGAAAGGAAAAGGTCTTGCATTCTATCGCGCGAGTGAATCGATCAACTTGGCGAGTATCTCTGATACTTCAAGCAATATTCTGCAGATGTCCGGGCGCTGGAATCGACGCAGGAGCTTCTCGTACAGAAACACGAGATGGAAATCCTGAAGCGGCATCTGGAGCGATAGAGGGGTTAACCACGCAGGACGTGGAGACGCGGTTGCTCAAACGCTGCCCAAACCAGAAGTCCAACAACCGGGTGGACGTCCCGCTCGGTACGACAAAACGAAATTGGGCTGCGAAACTGGGCACTAGGCGCCCCAGTCGGGAAATTGCCTCTCTCTGTAAGAACATAAAAGAATTGACTCAAGTCATAGCCCGGATCCATGAGGGCCTATATGGCTCAACTCAGTGCGGGGTGCTGGACAAATAGCGGTCGGATTCTGTGTAGAAGAGCGATCTTACAAGTACACTTTAGGCATAAGAATGCCGACAGTAAAATCGTTTCTCTTCCTGTTAACGTTTGTCTATGCAGCCGCCTTGGCAGCTACGGAAGGGGTCAGCTCGGATTCAGAAGTCACTGCCTAAGATTCGGCTGACTTTCGATGTAAACCGACATTTGAAGAAACATCGAGTTTCGTTGTCCCGGAGTGGCATCAGTAGGTAAATAATGAACATCCATAAACTGAACCAAGTGTCTGAATGCGTTAAGGCAGTCAAACTGCAAGATGCCAAGGATTCATATGCTCCCAGCTGGGTAACGCCCGATTTGACGACCAAGAATTTGCGCGTTATGTCATTCATCGTCTTGTTTCTATTCGCTTCTTTATGTTCGGTGGCGTTAGCGAAGACGAAGGTAAAGATTGTTAAGGTGTGGTCCGATTCTGAATCACCGGGTTACGAATCCTACAAGGCCATGGATGGCGATCCGCGCAGTATTTGGCATACCCGGTTCGGTGATGAGGTGTTTCCGTATCCCCATGAGTTTATTATCGACTTGGGCGCAGAGCGAGAATTGTCAGGATTCGTTTATCTGCCTCGAACTGATAGCAATCAAAATGGGACAATCAAGGACTTCGAGTTCTACGTGAGTAAGAAGTCGGAAGTTTTTCACGAACCGCTTGTCAAAGGTCAGTTTCAGAAAACAGAAGAGGAGAATGTCATCAGTTTTGCATCTCCGGTGAGAGGCCGTTATCTGAAACTGCGCGCACTCTCTGAGATTAATGGCGGGCCTTGGGCCTCAATGGCTGAGTTGAGGATTCTGTCCAACGATGCGCGGTTTACAGCCCGTGAGACTAAAACCCCTACACGGTCTCCCAAGCGTATGCCGGGTCCCGATACTGAACTAAAAAAACAGTATGAAGTGTTGTGCCGGGATTTAGAGCGGCGTGAACGATTCGCCCGATATGCCAAGCAGACGTTCCACAAAGCTTCGTCGATTTTAGATTCCGATCGTGACCCGCTGGATATTGTTTTGCGGCGCACGTCAGTTCTTCTGGCGGATCTCAAAGCGGTTGCTTCGGGCCTAGCTGGGTTGGAAATGGAACTGGCACAGCTCCAAGCATCTGCTTCCGGTGTCGATGTGAAAGATGTCGCTGCACGGTTTCAGTTGTTCGAGAAAGCTTGCGGACTCCGTCGCAGAATCGCGTTTTCAAATCCATTGTTGGACTTCGACGAAATTCTTTTCCTGAAGCGGCATCGCTCCGATTATGACCACATGTGCGACCAGTATTACGGTGTCACCGCCAAGCCTGGCGGAGGGCTTTATGTACTCTCCAATCCGTGGAGTTCTCATCCGCAGATACGCGATGTGACCGGTGGCTCCGTTGTGCAACGCGGCCGTTTGAAAGGGAGAAAGCTCACAAACGGTTCGTTTCTTTCGCCGGATCTTTCTTACGACGGAAGATCGATCGTCTTTGCCCACGTCGAATGTGAGGGCGACAAACGACACAAACATCATACGGACTCATCTCGCGGACACTGGTCGGTGGGGCGCTGCTATCATCTTTTCAAGATCAATGTAGATGGCAGCGGGTTAGAGCAGTTGACCGATGGCAGTTGGAATGATTTCGACCCTTGCTGGCTTCCCAACGGAAGGATTGTATTCATCAGCGAACGCCGTGGGGGATATTTGCGTTGTGGGCGAGTTTGTCCCACCTACACTCTCTATGACATGGAAGCCGGAGGAGGCGATATTCGATGCTTGAGCCCACATGAAACGAACGAGTGGCATCCAAGCGTGAATCATGCAGGGATGTTAGTGTATACCCGATGGGACTATGTCGATCGTCATGGCTGCACGGCGCATCTTCCTTGGGTAACGTCGCCCGATGGTCGCGATTCCCGAGCCATGCATGGCAACTTTACACCGAGGGAACTCCGCCCTGATATGGAGTTGGATGTTCGGTCCATTCCTGATTCGGCACGATACGTTGCCACGGCAGCCCCTCACCACGGACAAGCATTTGGTTCATTGGTTATGATCGATCCCCGTGTTGAGGACGACGACGCGATGGCGCCTGTGAAACGATTAACACCGGAAGTCGCATTTCCTGAGACGCAAGGCGGCGCGCAGATCTACGGAAACGCTTGGCCGCTCAGTGAAAAATATTACCTCTGCGTATATGATGCAAATATGACGGAAAAGATGGGTCGAGAAGGTAAGGATTATGTAGCTGGAGATTATGGAATCTATCTGGTGGACGTGTTTGGCAACAAGGAATTGATCTATCGCGATCCCAAGATTGCATGCCACAACCCGACTCCGCTGCGTGCACGCACGGTGCCGCCGGTTGTTCCCCCGGTTTCAGACCGTGTGGCCCCGGGAAAGTCAGCTGAGGGCGAGTTGGCAGTTCTGAACGTTTATGACAGCTTGAAGCCGTGGCCTCATGCTACTGACATTAAGGCATTGCGCATTTTTCAGATCATACCCATGTCTGTACCGTCGGGGAAGCCGCCGCATGAGATTGGTTACCGGTTGCCGACAGGACTGGACTCAGTGATCCTGGCAAGATATGTACTGGGCACTGTCCCGGTTGAGGAAGACGGAAGCGCAAATTTTACTGTTCCCGCGCGAAAGGAACTGTTTTTTCAGGCTCTGGACGACAGCGGCTTGGCGATACAGTCTATGCGTTCGGCAACCTATGTGCAACCGGGAGAGCGATTGCTCTGTCAGGGTTGCCATGAATCACGACATCACGCTCCCGCTTTACCGAAACAATTGCCGATTGCGTTACGCAGGGCACCGTCGCGGATTAAGCCGGATGTTGATGGGAGCAATCCCTTTAGTTACCCTAGATTAGTACAGCCGGTGTTAGAGAAACATTGCGTGAAATGTCACGAAGAAAACAAGGAGACAGCACCACGACTTGATTCTGAAGTGGTCTCAAAGGGAAGGAACAAATGGTATGCCTCCTACCACAGCCTGGCTCGGGATTACGGCTTCTGGAGCTACGGCGACCGGCATCGTACGACTCCCGGCAAATTTGGTGCACGAGCCTCAAAGCTTTATGAATTACTCAAGGATGGGGATCACTATGATGTGAACCTTCCGGAGGAGGACATGCATCGGCTTACCCTGTGGTTGGACTCGTGCTCAATTTTTTACGGTGTCTACGAGAAGGAGGGAGGAGAGGCGCAACTTAGAGGAGAAATTGCGAGGCCAACGTTAGAATAGTGCAAAGTGCACCTCTTCCCTTCAGCATTGTCACCCAACTCAGTCTCGGCGAGGACGCCGATGTTGACGTCATGCCAGATGTTTGAGTTCCTGATTCCGATTGGCGCCCGTAACATTCGGCCAATTGAACGTGAAGGAATGGACCCGGAACACTCAGGCCGGGGAGCAACTTCAGACGCGTATGGATGTACCGGTCGAGTTGATGATGCGCTAGGTCTTGCCATGAAAGATTCCACCCTCCGCCTCTACGCACTCGAACATCCGATGCGTTGTTGTCGCCGCCGTCTTGATCATAAGTTGGTCCTCATCAAGACAAACAAACCGACCTCAACGCTGCCCGCAAAAGGAACTTCATTCTGTAGTCCATCGCGCTGCTGCTCATCCCCTCCCGCATCCCGTGGGCCAAGTCGCCGGGCCTGCCGTAAGCCGCGGCGCCAACAAATAACTCACTGTCTGCGGTGAACATCGAAAGGCATTATCTTCGACTAATGCCTAGGGGTGCATGGCAATTCTGCGAGCGAGATCGGGTGCTCCGGCACGCAACATTCGTTGAATGACAATGTGCATCCATATCAGGCAAATCGCAACGAGGGCTCCAAAGAATATCCAGCAAGAAGTCCACACCCCTGTCGCTTTGAGGAGATACCCGAAAATGACCGGGCAGACAAAGCCGCCTAATCACAACCCTTGCAGCCGTGCTGTTGGTTTGTGTATTCTCTGGATGCGTCACATCTCAATATGTCG
>CAJWOI010000197.1 GCA_913044255.1 uncultured Alphaproteobacteria bacterium | reverse complement strand
CTTTGGTTAGGGTGTAGCCGTCGATGTCGAATGTTTTGTCTGGAAGAATTACCGGTTCTACCTCTTCGATAACTTCGCTTGCAGATTCATCTGATTCATCGAATAAAGAAACCTGTTCGGCTTCTGAAACGATTTCATGTTCCGTTTTTATAGGTTGTTCAGGTCTGAAGTCTAGTGAAGCGTATTCCGGGTCTTTTATAAGTTTTTCAATGACATTTTCTGGAATATTAAGAACTCTCGCTACTTCAAGTGAGTCGACGTATTCACGCAGAGGCGTTAGAACTCGCCCTATCTTTGTACTTTTTAAATTCAGGCTAGGATCAGACTCAGACTTAATGTTTATCGTTCCATATAAACGATTTGCGGTCCATTCGTCTAATTCGCCTTCGGAGTAAAGCCATTTTGCAGAACGTCCTCTTGAAGCGCGATATAAAGGTGGCTGCGCTATGTAAAGATGGCCGTTACCTATGACTTGTGGCATGTTTCGGAAGAAGAATGTGAGTAGCAGTGTTCTTATGTGAGCTCCGTCAACGTCCGCGTCAGTCATGATGATGACGCGGTGGTATCGTAACTTTTCTTCGTCATAATCTTCACCTAGCCCGGCCCCAAGTGCAGTGATTAGTGCAGCGATTTCTTCATGTGCGAGCATTCGTTCGGGACGGGCTTTTTCAACGTTTAGAATCTTACCGCGTAATGGTAATATTGCCTGGAATTGCCTGTCTCTTCCTTGTTTTGCAGATCCACCTGCGGACTCACCCTCGACGATGTATATTTCTGAACTGGCAGGATCTTTTTCGGTACAGTCGGCGAGTTTACCTGGTAGCGATCCCCCGTCCATGGCATTTTTTCGAATGACGAGATCACGTGCTTTCTTGGCCGCGGCGCGAGCACGTGCGGCAGTTGTGGATTTGTTGATGATTGATGCGCCATCTCCAGGGTTGTCCTCAAGAAATTCTGTAAGTTGGCGTCCGACGATTTGCTCCACCGCCCCTTTGACTTCTGGGTTACCAAGGCGACCCTTTGTTTGGCCTTCGAATTGAGGGTCTTTAACTTTGACGCTTATAACCGCCATTAAACCTTCTCGTACGTCTTCACCTGACAGGTTTTTTATATCGTCTTTTCCCACTCCAAATACGTTGTTTTTACGTGCATAGTCATTGAGGACACGTGTAAGTGCTGAGCGAAATCCGGTCACGTGTGATCCCCCGTCACCCGTTCGAATGACGTTTGCAAAAGACAGGCAATTTTCGATGAAAGAATCGTTGTATTGAAGTGCTACTTCTACAACGATGTCATCGACAGTTTCCTGTGCATACATAACATTTGGATGGACAGAACCACGTTGTCGATTTAGCGATCTAACAAAGCTTTGGACACCACCGTCGAACATGTAAGTTACATCGTTAAATGGCCAAACGTTGTCGTGCCAGTGAGACATGAGGTGGATAGTTAAACCTTGGTTTAAATAGGCCATTTCTTTAAATCGTCCCGCGATGGTGTCCCAATCGTAGTTGATTTCAGGGAATATCTTGCTGTCGGGTATCCATGAGACACTTGTCCCTGTGCCTGGCAGATCATCGTTTGTCGATTCGCGGACATCCATATCTCCGATGGTTTTGCCACGCTCGTACATTTGGGTGCTGACCTTACCGTCCCGTCTCACCTCGACTTTTGTCCACTCCGACAAAGCATTTACAACTGAGGCACCAACGCCGTGCAACCCACCTGACACTTGGTAGCCCTTGTCACCGAACTTTCCCCCCGCGTGAAGAGTCGTCATCACTGTTTCTAGAGCAGAGAGGCCGGTTTTTTTATGTTTATCTACGGGTATCCCGCGCCCATCATCAACTACTGTTACGGATCCATCTTTATGGATTGTTATGTCTATTCTGCTTGCAAAGCCCGCCATGGCCTCGTCGACGCTGTTATCGACGATCTCCCTGATTAAGTGAAATACTCCTTCTGTACCGGTTGTGCCTATGTACATACCAGGGCGTTTGCGTACGGCCTCAAGGCCTTCCATTACCGTTATGTCTTCAGCGCTGTATTGGGATGAGCCACCGGTGATGCTGGATGTGCCGTTTTTTCGCTTTGCCATTCGTCGTCCTTACCCTGCGATTAATAACAGGAGTTTAGATTTAGCCCACACCATTTGATTTACCCTGAGGAACACAAATCAAACTTTTGTAAAACATGAACACGGGCTAGGAGAATAGGGATGAATCAGATTAGATTCACAGGTGTTTACTTAAGTTATAAACGAGGCACTAATAGTACCATTTTCTTGACTTATCTGATGAGTTTAGATTCAGTATAAAACGCTGTGTAGTTTTTTTGTGAAGAAAGCTTTTTTCATGATCAACAGTTTGGTTGATGTTTATAACACTTTTCAGTTTGTCAATTTGTGGGTGTTAATATTTGTGGTTTTAAACATTGGTTCTGCTGTAGTGATTTGGCTTGATAAACGAAAAGCTCAGAACGGAAAAAAACGTATATCTGAACACACGCTCTTAGTATGGGCTGTAGTTGGAGGATGGCCTGGTGGTCTTTGTGCCATGTATGCATTAAGTCATAAAACTTCTAAAGGTTTGTTTTTAGCTAAATATTGGTTAATGGTGCTAATTTGTATTTCAGGATTATTTTTGGTTGGATATGCGATGATTCAACAAATGAATACCCTAAAGTGATCACCACCTTGTCCCTATCGGGTCTATAATCCCGCCATCCCATTCAGGGTTATCTATTCCCCTGAACGAGTTGTTTCCCCGGAAATGGTGATTCATGGTTGCAAAAAGATGATTCCCACTATTTGAATAGCTTATCTGGAGAGGTTTTAGAGGAAAAAAATGGATATTGACCGTGATCTTCTATTGTTGATGCTTCGACGTATGTGGATGATTCGAAATTTCGAATTAAAAGTAATCGAAGTCCACTCGGCTGGCGAATTTGCTGGTGGTGCACATCCATATATTGGGGAAGAAGCTGTGGCGGTTGGTGCGTGTGCTGCGTTAAAGGACACGGATTATATTGCAGGGAATCATCGTTCACACGGACATCCGATTGCTAAAGGTGGTCGCGTGGATAAGGCTATGGCGGAGCTTTACGGGCGGGTAGACGGGTATTGCAAAGGCAAAGGCGGGTCTATGCACCTCGCTGATTATTCGATCGGAATTCTGGGAGAGTCTGGAATTCTGGGATCGTCTGTACCGGTGGCTGTGGGTGCTGCTCTTGCAGCTAGTATCAAAGGTGAAAAATTTGTTTCTCTTGCTTTTTTTGGGGATGGAGCCTCAAATCAAGGCGCACTGCATGAGTCTATGAACCTAGCTTCGGTGTGGAGCCTACCGATTATATTCATATGCGAAAACAACCAATACGCAGTGACCACTTCCTATGCTGAAACTGTTGCAGTTGAACATGTTTCAGATAGGGCCTCGGCTTATAACATGCCTGGAATCCTTGTTGATGGTCAGGATGCTATTGCCATGTATGAAGCAACAGCTGCAGCTGTAGAGCGGGCGCGTGCAGGTGATGGCCCAAGTCTTATCGAAGGACTCACGTATAGGTTTGAGGAACATTCTTTGGGACTTGGCCGCGTACGTCGAGGTGAATACAGGACACAGGAAGAAATTGATAATTGGCGCAAGCGTGACCCATTGGATATTCTCGAGCAAAATATAATTTCGCAGGGTGTAGCAACTCGCGCAGAATGTGATGACATCAACTCAGAAACAGTGGAAGAGGTTGAGAAGGCAACAGAGTTTGCTCGAAATAGCCCGTTCCCCGAACCGTCTGATTTGTTCGATGATATGTGGGCTGATCCAATAGCGTTTCCATAATAAATTGAATGCGATATTTTTTTAGAAATTCCTTATTTCATAGGTAACAGATAGCAATGGCCCAGACAGTATTTATAGAAGCAATTAATCAGGCAATTATTGAAGAGATGAGACGAGATGAAAATGTCTTCATCATGGGTGAAGATATTCGCAGGTCTGTTTATGGAGCTACAGCGAATCTCCTTACTGAATTTGGCGAAAAACGAGTTTTGGATACCCCACTCTCAGAAAATGGCTTTTTTGGAGCTGCAATCGGGGCATCACTTGTAGGTATGCGTCCCATAGTCGAAACTCTTACCAGTTTCATGTGGGTTGGTATGGACCAGTTGATCAGTCAGGCTGCAAAAATGCGGTATATGTTTGGAGGCCAGGCAACGCTTCCTGTTGTTTACCGCGCAAGTATGTTCTACGGTGGTGGATCCGCTGCCCACCATTCAGATCGCTCCTATCCCATGTTTATGAACATGCCTGGTATTAAGATTATCGTTCCATCTAACCCTGCGGATATGAAAGGTCTTCTCAAGTCTGCAGTTCGCGATAATGACCCCTGTATTGTTTTTGAGGACGGTACCTTGGCCGGTATGCGTGGTGAAGTCCCTGAAAATGAAGATCTTCCCGGGGATGAGCTAGTCGTGCCGTTCGGGCAAGCCAAAATGGTACGTGAAGGAACTGACTGCACAATAGTGGGGGTTGCTGGCGGTGTAAACATTGCAGCTTCTGTTTCTGATCAACTTGCGCAAGAAGGAATATCGGTAGAAGTTATTGATCCCAGAACTTTAGTTCCGTTAGATAAGAAAACTATTTTAAGTTCTGTAGAAAAAACAGGCCGGCTTGTCATTACGGATCCTGCTCATAAAGTTTGTAGTGCTGCTGCAGAAATTGCATCGATTGTTGCAGAAGAGGGTTTCTGGTCACTTCAGGCGCCAATTCAAAAGGTTGCTTCTGAGCAAGTACATATTCCTTATACTCCAGCCCTTGAGCCACATGTGTATCCGGATGTCGAAAAGGTTACTGCTGCTGTAAAGCGCACACTTGAGAGCTGAGATATTCAGGTTTTTCATCAACTGAGATTTTTATTGGCAAAGCGTTTTATGCTCTGATAAAGACCGGTTAATTTAACAGGTAACAAAGTTTGATTAGAGCATAAATGAGACAGAAATAGTGTTAAACCCTGTGTTTCAAAACTGTAAAGCTCTTACCTTTGATCTGTTTGGTACGGTTCTCGATTTGGGTGGATCTCTTACGCCTCATTTAAAGATTTTTATAGACAGTCATGGATCCGATATCGATCCTCACATAATGTGGCAACAACTTCGTTACAGGCAAAGGATAGAACAGTACCAAGACACACTTCTCGAGTTAGGCCATTCGGGCTACCTAGAAACCGTACAAAAAGCATTTGTATATGTAGCCCGAGCGAACAAGCTAGATCCGAAAAATGAGGAAATTAGTCGTTTTATGGAAGGGTGGCAGTTGCTGTCGCCCTTTACTGAATGTATGGCTGCGCTACGCAAATTGCGTGAACACTACAAGCTGGTGGCGCTTTCTAATGGCAATCCGTCGTTTCTTGATCATCTCGTAGAAAATCGAATTCAGTTTGATTTTCATGATGTTATATCGGTTGAGCAGGCAGGCTTTTTTAAACCTAAATCAGGCGTTTACCGTCGTGCTGCTCGAAACTTGCAGCTGGAGCCCGGAGAGATAATTATGGTTTCAGCAAACTCTTTTGATGTTATGGGTGCTAGAAGTTGTGGTTTTCGTGGCGTATATGTGAATCGATATGACCTGCCGTTTGAAGCGACCCATGAAATATATGAACCCGACTTAACCGTTGCAGATTTCACGCAATTATCACTTGAACTTACGTAAGTTCACTATCATTCA
>CAJWOI010000196.1 GCA_913044255.1 uncultured Alphaproteobacteria bacterium | reverse complement strand
GCGATGCTGCTCGGTCGCCTGGAGTTGTTCGCCGTACTAGTCCTATTTATTCCCAGTTTTTGGCGAGAATAACGTGACCTTTGAACCGATATCTTCTTGAATGGCTATGAGCGCAGGCACCACAACGAGCACCAAAATCGTTGTTGCCAATAACCCGAATACGATTGTTAATGCCATTGGCTTCAAGAATTGCGCTTGTAGACTGGTTTCCGACAACAGCGGAAGCAAACCACCAATGGTCGTCAAAGACGTCAGAACCACAGGCCTTAAACGATCTCGTGCACCTTCGATAATGGCGGCATGTAAATTTTCACCGCTGTTGTATTTTTCATCGATCGATGTCACCAGAATTATAGAATCATTTACAACGATTCCGGATAGACCAAGCAAACCAACCAGACTCAAGATTGTCAAATCAAAGCCTAACAGCCAGTGCCCAAAAATCGCGCCAACTACAGCAAATGGGATTATCGACATCACCACGAGAGGACGAGTATAACTTGCGAACACCCAAGCAAGCACTATGTAGATCGTCGCCAAACCCACCAGCGCCCCAGTACTCATATCCGAAAGAGTCTCTCCTTGCTCCTCCGCCTTCCCCGCAAAACGGAAGTCAATGCCATGGCGCTGTGCAATCTTTGGCAGAATATCAACCTCTAGCTCAGAGACGAGTTCCGTGGGGTTGATAACACTTTCTTCTATTTCAGCCGTAATCGAGACTTCTCTAATGGCGTTTTCACGACGAATCAAAGCAAAACCACGGTGCGTGCTCAAATCAACAATTTGCGAAATCGGCACCTCCGCACCACTAGGAGCACGCAAATAAAGTCCACGCAAAGTCGCTGGTGTAATTGCATCGCGCGGCAATTGCACCCGCACCGTTACTTCCTCATCATTTCGAACGAATCTATGAGCTATTACCCCATCGAATGCGTTGCGCACTTGCCGTGCAACTGATTCATTTGTGAAGCCCAGCATCCTGCCGCGGTCGTTTATCGAAAAAATAAGCTCCTGTTTGCCCCAGGGTAAATTGTCCGTAATATCACTAACGCCATTGAAGCGACGTATTGACTCGCGAGTTTCTAGAGCAGCTTGCTTCAAGGAAGCCGTTTCACCACCATAAAAACGTATATCCAAGTCCCGCCCTGGGGGACCACCTTGGCGAGCTCTGATAGTAAGCGTTTCTAGCCCTGGCAATTCTTTAATTTCCGCCCTCCATGCGGAAATCATTTCTGCGGTTCGAACCTGACGGTCCTCCGACGGAGTGAGTTCTACAGTCATCCCGCCCACATGATTCCCGTAGCTAGAACTCATCCCAAAACTACTCACCGGCACCGCAATTGATCCCAATGCCACCTGCACGACACGAGACCCATCCTCAACCAGTTCATTCTCTGCAGCGTAAAGCGCGCGATCAAGTTCTGTAACCATTGCACTGGTGCGAGCGCGTGTAGTGCCTGGAGCAAAAGTAAAATTCGCGTAAATGATATCGCTCTCCGGTGATGGGAAAAAAACAAATTGAACGCGGCCCCCAGCAACCAAACCTATCGCCACAATGAGTGCTGCAATCATCCCACTCAACGTTCCGTAACGCCATCGAACACAAAATTCTACAAACCGATGAAAGAATCCGTCTCGAAAATGCTCATATCTTTCGTTGAATCTGCGGCGGAATTCAGACGTTTCTCCTTCATGCTTCGCTAAAGCACCGCACATGTGACCTGGTAGAATCAAAAAACATTCGATGAGACTCGCGATCAGCACTGCAATCACTACGAGTGGTATCGCCATGATAATTTCCCCTATAATCCCGGAAATCATCATGACTGGCACGAATGCGGCTATTGTAGTGAGGCTCGCACAAAATACAGGCGACATCATCCGTTGAGCGCCAGACAAGGCAGCGTCGGCCGGCCCCAAACCCGCGGAATGACGCGCCACCGCGTGCTCACCCACTACGATCGCGTCGTCCACGACAATCCCGATCATCATGATCAGTGCAAACAAGCTGACCATGTTAATCGATTGCCCCGTGGCCAACATTGCCGCTAGAGCTCCCAGGACTGCGGTGGGGATTCCAACCGCTATCCACAAAGCCACTCGTGAATTTAAAAACAAAAAGAGAATTCCAAGAACCAACACCAGACCGCCTGCGCCATTACGTAAAAGCAAATTAATTCGCTCGCGGATCAAATTGGCAGCGACATCAAATTGCTGCACAGTTAGATTTGCAGGAAGAGTTGAGCGAAGTGTACGGACATATTCATCAACCCGGCCTGCCAATACTAATGCATCGGCACCAACGGCGCGTTGCACATGCAGCTCGATAGCCGGCTCCTTGTTGAAAACGTAAATAGGACCATTTGCAGTAAATGTATCCTGCAACTCCGCAATATCTCCGAGAGTGATTGTTCCGCCACCTTCGTGTGCCAATACATCAATCGTAGAAAGTTCATTTATGGTCTGCATGGCCCCTATGCCACGGAGTTGCTGCCGGCTCTGACCACCAGTATCTCCAGCCGGAAGGTCCTGGCTGCTAGCGCGAATTAGCGCAGCAATATCATCCATGCCCATATCCAACTCGAGTAGTGTTTCGGATGAAACCTCAACATGGATTTCCTCGTCTCTCATCGGAAACATGCTGACTTTGTCAATCCCTAGCCCCAGGAGGTCATCCCGGATACGCTTTGCCACGTATTTCAATGACGATTCACTGTAAGGCCCGGTCACTATCAGTCGGCTTATCGTGTCGTAGCGAAATATCCGAGAAATTACTGGTTTTTCAGCGTCTTTGGGGAAGGTATCGATTTGGGACACAGCGCTCTCCACGGCGGACAAGGCTGCCTGCATATCTGTCCCGAATTTATATTCAACAACTACTGTGCCTGAGCCTTCGCGTGCTGAAGAAGTCACTTTGTCAACACTGTCGAGAAATCTTAGTTCGGGCTCCAATGCCTTAATAACATTGCTTTCAACATCCTCGGCGCTCGCTCCCGACCAGGCGACAAAAACAGTTACGATGTCAATCCCAAAGTCTGGGAAAAATTGAGTATTTAGCCTTTCGAGCGATACCACACCAATTATTAGCATCAACACCATAAGAAGGTTGGCTGCAGTTGGATGCGCCACAAACATTTCCAGGATCGCGTGGGAACGAGGTCTCATTGAAAAACTGTTACTGCAACACCAGGGCCAATCTCCATGAATCTAGTGAGCACAATATGCTCACCCTCAACAAGAGCGCCCTTCAGCAGTACCCAATCTCCATCACGGCCGACCAAATTGACGTTACGTTCCTCGAGACGACCATCGACAACAGCGTACACGGTGGTTTTGCCATGCAAAACTTCCTCCGGAAACCGCATGACTTTCTCATAGACCCGGTCCAACAAAACTACCTCTACAATTGCTCCAGGCCGCAAAGCTGTACTGGCCATATTCGGGTTGAGACGTGCATACACATGAACCCCACCCGAAGTCGGATCCACTTGGCTTTCCAACCGCTCTACAGTGGCGTCAAAAATTCTAGTTTTGCCGCCTGTTTTCCAATTTACGACAGCAATTTTGGGAAAAGAACTATTGGAAAATGCGCTTGCGAATTGCGCATTACTGAGAAAAATGCGGGCCTCTAGGCGACCTGAATCGATAAGTCTTGCGACTGGGTCACCGGCGCTCAAATGCATCCCTTCATTTAGTGCTATATCGGCAAGGTAACCCGTAAACGGCGCACGCATTTGCGTGTCCTCACGATTTCGCAGTGCACGCTCCACTACCGCGCTTAATTTATCAATGACGGCTGTTTGTTGGTCGATTTGAGCATTGAGCGCTGCGAGTTGTTGCTCCCGCATTAGCACCTGAGTATTAGCCCGGCTTGCCGCCAAACGCGCCTCATCAAATTTACGTTCCGATACCGCTTCCCCGACCAACTCTTTGTATCGAGCAAGATCGTTCTGTGAGATTTCCAGCTGCGTACGATCTTCAAATAGCAATAGCCCTTCTATTTCTTCCCTGACAGTTAATTCCTCCAATCGCGCTATCGCTTCGCGGAGCAGGGCTCTCTGTTCCATCAAATCTCGATCTCGAAAAAATGGATCCATGGTGAGCAAAACCTCTCCTTTTTCAACTACTCCACCATTGGCAAAATTTGCTCCCACCGACTCAACCGTACCAGCAACAAGTGCCCGCAAATTTGTCGCACGACCAGCAACTATTTCAGCAAACAAATGCAACTCCGGCTGAAAATCAGAGATGACGGTAGGCGTGGTATCAACAGTCCAAACACGTTCCGCTATTGGGCTCGCCGGTGAGTCCGACTTCGTTGCGCGCAACCAACCGGCAATCAAGACGGCCCCAAGAAGGAACCCGACAGGAACAATTAATTTACGGAATTGAATCAAAGATCCCAAACACCTAATTTACTGTGCCGAGCAAAAGAGAACGCCCTCAGATCATGCAACAAGCATTTCTTATATAGATCAAATTACGGGGTCCTTCACTCTAGCGTGACCTGAGATATACCCGGATGCCGCATCAACTAATTTTTGAGTATACGGGGCCAATCCATTAACACCAGCAACAAGTCGGGCGCTACGTTGTACACCCACAAGGTGGCCGCTTTGCATGATCCCGACCCAGGCGCACAGCTCAGTGATCACATCGATGTCGCGGCTGACTACCAATAACTCATATCGTCATGATCTTGCAAAGTCCGGTGTACGGAATGCCACTGTGGTTCGTCGGCCGACGAAGGCTGGGAGCCAATTCAGTCATTATTGATCGAATACCAGGAGGCTATTCCTTCGGCCTCCAATGTACGTTCGACAGAAGGACGATTCTTCACAGTTTCAAAAAATCTTGCCAAATGTAGCCGTTCACGGATCATGCTTTTTTTCAGTCTGGTCTGCCAGCAAGTCAGAAAAAAAAGGTATGCGTCGCATGCGCTGAATCTATCTCCGAGAAGGTAAGGTGATTGAGACAAAGCTTCTTCAAGATTGTCCCACATCTTTTCAAGGCGTTTCTCGGTGTTCTTCTTGAACGCACTTTCCGTTTGCGTGCCACTCACGAAGTGGTCGGGGTGGAACCATTGGTTCAAGGATTCTTGAACAGAATTGGTTAGGTGCACCATCCATTGATAGTACCGAGCCCGACTTAAAGTTGCAGGAGGAGGCGCCAGTTCGGCTTCGCCATGTTGATCGGCGATGTACATGGTGATGGCTGCAGATTCGTACATCACAAAGCTGCCTTCAATCAGGGTGGGCACTCGCCCGTGTGGGTTCAGGGTCAAATATTCCGGGCTACGTTGGGCCTGCTTTTGGAAATCAACCAGCTCAAGGCGGTAACGGGTGCCCGTCTCTTGGAGGACTATGTGCGGGGCCAGGTTTGCCCTCCCCGGCATGTAATAGAGTGTGTACACAGGACCTCTCCTTATGGTTTGGGACTTCTTGCAGGAGTCGGATTTATAAGTTGAGGGGGAATGCCTCATCCCATCCCGTAAAAACTGCCAACGAAGCCCTCAGCCAGCGAATTGCGGCCACAATGGGGGAAGTAACAACAAACCGATCAGGCCATTTGTTT
The DNA here is from genome assembly GCA_913044255.1 of uncultured Alphaproteobacteria bacterium. Classification (GTDB taxonomy): domain Bacteria; phylum Pseudomonadota; class Alphaproteobacteria; order UBA7887; family UBA7887. Next base: position 149 of record CAJWOI010000196.1, on the reverse strand, counting down.
TGCTTCACAGAGACATCACATACCTGCGCTGCTTCGTCCAGCGGGAGGAGACTCCTGTGTCTTCTGCACCTGCCGGTCAGTTGCGTGTCCGCCCAAACAAAAGCAAACGATGAACATGGTATAATTTGCGATTGCCGTAGTTAACACTC
>CAJWOI010000195.1 GCA_913044255.1 uncultured Alphaproteobacteria bacterium | reverse complement strand
CCCACCTTTGATTCAACCAAATCTTTTTAGTGATGATCGCGATGTTGACGCACTGATGACCGGTGGAAGATTCCAGCGAAAAATATTTCAGACGGAACCTATGGCTCAATATGCTATCGAAGAGCAATCTCCGGGTGATGAAGTACAAACCGATGACGACTGGCGCGCATTTATTCGCGAGACCTCATTGGGTGTGTATCATCCTGCCGGTACCTGCAAAATGGGTAATGATGGCGACGCGGTGGTTGACCACAGGCTTCAGGTACATGGTATTGATGGCCTTTATGTTGTAGATGCATCGATTATGCCTTTTGTGGTGAGTGGGAATCTGAATGCGAACTGTCTGATGATTGGCGAGAAAGCAGCGGACATGATCAGGTCAACGGATTGAACGTTTCTAACTTCTAGAGATTTTTTTTCTTATCATAATCACCTCCACAATCGAGAGTCGACATTTCGGGTGTTTTTAAATTCCATAAAGTTGATACTCTGTACAATATTGGTACTCCCGGTAACCAGTATCGGAAGCACACATCGGCTCAATACTCTTCAATGACAGGAGGTCTCAATGGCGTTTACAGTCACAGCAATTCTGAAGGTAAAGAAAAGATATCTAGCAGAATACAAAAGGCGCATAAAGCGGCATGCAAAAAACAGCGTTACTAGAGAGCCTGGCTGCATAAGTTTTGAAGTCAACGTTGATGAATCTGATCCCCACCGTTTTTTGCTTTACGAGCTCTATGTTGACAAGGCGGCCTTTGAAGCCCACACAGAAATGCCGTTCATGAAAAAACATCTGCGCGAAACAGCGATCATGCTGGATGGTGATCTCGAGTTAATCAAGTTCTGGAGCAGGTCGACTGCGCCTGCTAAATGAAAACACTGCTATGTGGAGATTTCCGACAACGGAAGCCTTCGAAAAAGTATCGACTCTATCGTCTACGGTATGCAAGCTAAGCTTTAAAAATTTGTGGCCTTATCTGACCTAATTGGCCCTGTGCAGACTGGGGGCATTGATGGATTCGGTTAAACAAGTTATTGATACGTCGCTACAATGGAGCGTAAACACTGCGGTATAGGTGGTTAGAATGTCCGATAAATAACCCGAGTTTGATTTGATCAATTGCTTTTAGTTGCGGATATTCGGTCTGTTAATCGCTCTAGAGGTTGTAGGGCCGCAACAGGACGGTCCGGACAGTTCATTCATTTTTTGGCACTAAAAAGCTTGGTCAGGAACCTGGAAGGAAAAGATTGAAAATGCGCATCACAGATGTTCAAACAACACCGCTTCTGGTCAAAAACAAAGAACCCTATCATTGGGCTCACGGAGTCATGTATGGTGCCGAAGTAATCCTGGTCGAGGTGCGAACCAGTGATGGAGTTACGGGTTTTGGTGAAAGTATTGCGAGCCCGAATGCGGCCGGCATTGAGGCGTTTATCAAGACTGCTGCTGGCCACCTCGCAGGGAAAAGCATTTTTGAAAGTCGTCGGCTAATGCGCCAGTGTTATCACGCGCTTTTTCAGGCTCACGGCACCTGCAGTGCACCCCGGTTTGGGGCGCAGATACTTGCAGGATTGGAAATGGCGATCTTGGATGCGGCCGGCAAAACCGCAGGCTGTGCTGTACATGAGTTGCTTGGCGGAAAAGTAAGGGAAACCATCGATTATTTTGGCTTTATCCAGGGTGACACAGCCGAGGATCTTGCCGCCGCCGCCGCCCGGATGGTTTCTGACGGGCATCGTGTGATTTACGGCAAGATTGGCCGGGGGGAACAACTCGACCTTGAAATTATCCGCCGGGTACGCGAAGTGGTCGGAAAATCCGTTCGCTTGCGTTTTGATCCTAACGAGGCTTGGGATCCACTGACTGCCGCCAGGATGATTCGGAAAATTGCCGCCTACGATATAGAGATGATCGAACAACCCTGCGGTCACGAGAGTTTGCACGCACTCCGACAGATCAGAGAAAATAGCCCGATTGCAATCGCGGCTGACCAGTCAGTTTTCAATGCAGCTGATGTCTACAACGCAGTGACCCTTGGCGCAGCCGATTTGATTGTTCTGGGGTTACACGAGACCGGCGGGATAGTGCCGTTTATTGAGGCTGCAGGTGTCGCTGCAGCAGCCGGAGTTAACATCTGTATACATGGCCTGCATGAGACAGGTGTTACTACCTGTGCAGCGAACCAGGCAGCAGCCGTTCTATCCAACCTTGATGACGGCAACCAATACATGAACCACCTGTTGGTCTCCGACATTATCTCCAGTCCAAATCTTACTTTGGTCGATGCGCGGCTGCCGGTTCTTGACGGGCCGGGTCTGGGGTTTGAGATCGACCCTGATGCCGTTGCTAGGGCCGCAACAGCATATAAAACATCTGCAGCGCTTTGCTGAGAGACTGGGAATTTCTCTGTATGGATTTTGGGGTTACGTATGATGTGGGGATAATCAGCGCCAAGGCAACTGATTGTGTGACGGTTTTCCGAATTACCAAAAGCATTATGAAAACACTTAACGCCAGCCAGTTGCTCGTATGATAGAAACTCCTACATACCAAGCATCCCGCAATCTCTTGAGGCCAGATAAATTTTGGTAACTTAGGTGATGGTTGGCGAGAATATGGAAACCATCCGATATCCCGACGAATCAAAGTATGTTGGGGGATTGGCAGATAGCAAAAAACATGGCCAGGGAACCCTTACTGCTTCTGATGGGCGAAAGTGGATTGGTGAGTTCAAGGAGGATGTGCTAAATGGAGAAGCTACCTATATTTCTCCCGATGGAAGAACGTATACCGGGCAATGGAAGGATGGAATCCGCCATGGACAAGGCACCTACATCTGGAGTGATGGTAGGCAGTACACGGGGCAATGGAAAGAGGACCAACAGCATGGTCAGGGGATAATGACCTATGATGATGGAACAAAGTTTATTGGCCAATGGAAGGATAATAATGAATGGAAAGGAATCGAACAGGACGAACAAGGGAATGTAATAGCAACCTATCTAGACGGCACCCTACAGATAGAATCATCCTCGATAACCCCTAACAGCGCAGAAAGCGCACCTATTGAGTACTTAGGCGGCACCTACACAGGAGAAATGTTCGATGGCATTCCGGACGGCCGGGGTACTCTGTCCGTTTCTGGCGGCTCCAGGTATGTTGGACAGTGGCAGGGTGGAAAAACTCATGGGCAGGGCGTCATGATCTTTGCTGATGGTTCGAAGTATGTCGGCAATTGGAAAGATGGTATGCGAAATGGTCGGGGAACTATGTTCTACACTGGCGGGCGAAAATTTATTGGTGAGTTCAAGCTATTTCCCTGGGAGGGAACCGAATACGATAAAGAGGGTACAAAAATTACAACCTACTCAACAGGAGTTAGAAGCTCAAAATAGGCGGCACCCTTGTTGATACCAACTTACCTGCTCTTCATATTCTTCTGGAACTTGTCAGTAATTGAATTGTTTGTATTCCTGGATACACATGAACTCGGTTGATTTTTTGCAGCAACTTGTTGATACGCCGGCTTTGCTAATAAATGAGCCGGTGCTGCAGAAAAACCTGGAAACAATGGCAGCGTATTGTACGGACAACGGAATTGCTCTGCGGCCGCACATCAAGACGCACAAATGTCCAGAAATAGCCAAACGACAACTGGAACTTGGCGCAACAGGGCTGGTATGCGCAAAGCTTGGAGAGGCTGAGGCTATGGCCGAGGCAGGGCTTGGACCCTTATTGGTGGCCAATCAGGTAATTGGTCCGCTAAAAATAAAACGTTTAGTAGCGTTGAACAAGCAAGTAGATATCTCAGTGTGTGTCAGTCGTGGCGAGCATGTTCAAGAACTGGTCATGGCCGCGCATGCAGCGAACACAATACTATCCGTTTTTGTAGAGGTTGAGGTAGGTATGCAGCGCTGCGGTACGAATGGGCCGGAAGCAACACTTGAACTAACTAGAAGGGTTTGTGCCGCTCACCAACTTGAGTTCCGAGGCGTGATGGGTTATGAGGGGCACGCTGTGGGTACCAAAGATTTTGCAGCGCGGCACCGCAAAGCAGAAGCAGCCCACCGTGAACTAGCTTTCGCCGTATCCTTACTTCGAGAGCACGGTATCGGAGTACCAGTTGTGAGTGCAGCCGGAACAGGGACATTTAACCTGAGTGTTAAGCCTGACGAACTGACGGAGATACAACCAGGTAGTTATTGTCTTATGGATAGTGATTATTTTGGATATGAGAACGTACGGGACTATTTTGAACTGGCTTGCACAGTGCTGACAACAGTAATTGATCGAGTCGATAATAGAATTGTGTTAGACGCTGGACTGAAAAGTATTGCTGTTGATCAGGGCTTACCCGTTGTCCGATGGCGGCAAGATATCTTGCCCTTTGAAATTCATGAGGAGCATTACTGTATGGAGGTAGAAAGGGGTGGCCCAGTGCCGTCTGTGGGAGATCGGCTGGAATTGCTTCCAAGCCATATCTGCGCTACAGCGAATCTTTATGATGAGTTTCACGTATTCTGTGATCGAGCGCTGGTTGGGCATTGGCCGATTACCGGCCGTGGTAAATATACCTGAACACTTTAATGAATAGATTTGGTATAGCAATCCTTGGCTACTGCCAGATTTGGATAATGGGAGTCAACTGACCCCAATATAGCAACAGGAAAACGGCGATGGCTATTCGAGCTGGGGTTGATACAGGTGGAACGTTTACGGATCTCGTAGTATTCGACAGCGAAAAAAACGAGATTTATTCAAGCAAGTGTCTGTCGACTCATAAAGTACCAGTCGATGCTTTTTGTAATACCCTCGGGCAGCTAAACATTAAGCCACAATCCGTATCCGACTTAGTTCACGGTACGACCATTGCCACCAACGCTCTAATAGAAAGAAAAGGTGGCTCTGTCGCCTATATCACAACAGCCGGATTTGAGGATGTTCCTTTTATTCAAAGAACTACTCGTCCTGAGCTATACAACCTGGGTTGGAAAAAAAGTCTTCCAATGATCGCCAGGAGGTCAGACTGTTACGGGCTCAATGAAAGATTGCTCTATGATGGATCTGTGCTGAAAGACCTCAAGGATGGGGAAATCCGCGCGTTAATAGCAGAATTACGAGCCGGAAAATACAACGCAATAGCTATCTGTTTACTTTTTTCGTTTTTAAATCCTTCGCACGAGATCAAGCTTAAGCAGGCACTCTCAGAGGAGATGCCTGAGTTACCGTGCTCTATCAGCAGCAAAGTCGCCCCCATTTGGAGGGAATATGATCGAGCGAGCACGACGATCGCAGATGCTTTTGTCAAGCCGGTCGTATCTAGTTATGTCCAACAATTGAGAACCGGTCTCTCGGAAATTAATCTTCCGGCATCTTTAATGATTATGAAAAGTAATGGTGGAATGATGAGTTCTAGCAGTTGTGCGGCAGCTCCCATTCAGTCAATGATGAGCGGTCCGGCCGGGGGAATGATTGCATGCCAGGCAATAGCTGATGCTCTTGATGTGAAAAAAGTCTTAACGATGGACATGGGGGGCACCAGTTGCGATGTTGGAATTATTGTTAACGCAGAACAAAAACTCACTACCCAGTACGAGATTGAGTTTGGGTTGACGGTCAGTATCCCGATGATTGACATCCGGACGATCGGTGCTGGTGGCGGGTCGATCGCCTGGATAGATAACGGCGGATTTCTGCAGGTGGGGCCACATTCGGCTGGTGCTGATCCAGG
>CAJWOI010000194.1 GCA_913044255.1 uncultured Alphaproteobacteria bacterium | reverse complement strand
AAGTCGGTGCCGGCCATTGGATGCCGCGCAATTCTTCAAGTTGTTCGTACAATCCCATCTCGTCGAGCTTCTCGACTTCAAGCATTCCCGTCAGATCGGTATCGGTGCCGGCTGACGCTTCCACCACATCACGGAAAACTTCCTCGGCATCATAAAAACCGTCTTCCTTGCGTTCGTAAGGAAGCGTTTTTTTCATGTCGAGCCCCAGCAGTTTACCGATTCCCTTGGCTTTATCGATAACCATATCCATGTCGGGGCGGCAACCCTTGGGTGGTTCGGCTGCCTTTTGGCACAGGTTGATGCGTCGCTCGGATGAAATATAGACACCTTCGACTTCGCCCCACGTGGCGGCCGGGAATATGACATCGGCATACAGATTATTTGGCGCGTGGCGATATATCTCCTGGACCACATTGAATGTTTTGGAAATTGCCGGGCGCACAAGATTGTATTGGTCCGGCAGATCGATATGCGTGGCGTAAACGAAGAAGAACGCCTTTACTTCGTCTTTCAGCGCGCGTTCCATCATACCCACCGCATAACCCGGGTTTTTACCGTTCATGGCGTTGATCAGGTTCTGCTCCGGCACACCCCAGGCCGATGCCATGTGTTTGCGGTGCTTTTCGTTGCTTAGGGGCTGATTAAAGGGTAGTCGTCCGGTCAAACCACCGGTGAAGCGTTCACCCATGGCATTCGGTTGGCCCGTCATAGAGAATGGGCCGCAGCCGGGTTTGGCCAGGTTACCCGTCAGGGTCAGCAAGTTGATAATCGAGATAACGTTATGTTGGCCGTGGATGTGTTGGTTGTAACCGATCCCCCACATGATGATAACGCCACCGTAACCGCTTTTTTGCTGGCCTTTAGCGCGGGCCAAACGTTTGCGCGTCGCATCGGCAAACATGCCGGCAACCCGGCGAATTAATTCCGGCGAGACATCGTGATTTTTACCACCCATGCGGTCCTGTACCTGTTCGGGGCTGTAATCATTGAGTACGCCATCGACGTATTCTTTCCAGCCGTTGGCGTGTTGCTTGACGAAGTCCCAATTGATGACATCGTCGTGTTCTTTCAGCAATACATGGGCAATCGCATTGAGGAAACTAATGTCGCCATTGAGTATCGGAACATGGACATTGTTTTCAGGATTGATGTCTTCGTAGCCCATTACAGTTCCGGTTCTGCGTGGGTCGACCACCACTGTCGGGATGTTTTTTTTCTTTTTGTGATCAGCGGCACGCCAGAACACAATCGGATGTGATTCGCGTGCGTTGTGTCCGAAATGCATGATCATGTCGCATATTTCGATGTCATCATAGGCGAGCGGGGGCGTATCTGACCCCAGTGTCGCAAAATACCCCGTCACCGCAGAGGTCATGCACATCCGGGCGTTAGCCTCGATCGTATTGGAGCCGAGAATCCCTTTCATGAACAGATTTTCAAGGTACTGTCCTTCCATGGTCAATTGCCCGGAACCGTACAGGCCAATGGAATGTCCGCCATATTTATTAGCGAAATGGGCAATCTTGTGGTCAACCATTTCGGATGCATCGTGGTAGGGTACGCGGTCGAAATGCTCTTCGTCGAAAGATCCTTTTGTCTTGCTGACGAAGTCCATATCACCGTGACCTGGTTTATTCCATTCCGCCCAAACGTCTTTGCGCACGTAAGCATCACCTTCCATGCGATCGACGTATATGGGTTCAGCCGCGGTCAGTCCCTTGATGCATTGAAGGCCGTAGTTGGTCGGATGGTCCTTGTCAGGACGCATGGATACAATTTTGCCATTCTCAGCCTGAATGATAGTGCCGCAACCAACACCACAGTAGGGGCATTGGGCGATGGCAGTAGTGCGGTTCTCTTCACTTTCCTGGGCGCTTGCAGAAGCGACCTCGAGTTCTGGATTGGCACCAACCATAAGGCTGGTTCCCGCTGCGGAAACAAAAGCACTGGATTTTATGAAGTCCCGTCGCGTGAATTTGTTTTTAATACGCTTCATGGTTTATATCTATTTCTTCACTTGACTGCGCAGGTAGACAATAATGTCCTCGATTTCCTGATCGCTTAAGTTGGCCAATCCGGCTGGCCCCTGGAAAGCCAGCATGCGGGTGTTTGAGCGCCCGTATTTGATGGTTTCACGCAGGAAGCCGTCGCTAACTTTATTGAGAAAACCCGGCAAACCAATCGCCGTGCCAGCACCCTCAGATTCATAACCATTGCCATCCGTGCCGTGGCAGGTCGAGCAAATGTTAACATACCATTGTTTCCCCAGACGCGGATCGCCATGGGATTCGGGTTGAGCGTCAACCTCTTCGGACCGATTGGGTAATTTGGCCTTTGATCGCAAATAAGTAACGATGGCGCGCACATTTTTCCGGCCCAAATGACCGAATGGCGGCATCCCGGTATCTTCCCGGCCATCACGGATTGTGGCCATGAAGAACTTGTCGGATCCGATACTAAGCAGTTCCGGGTTTGTTAGAGAGGGGGCGACACCGGGTTTCCCAATGGCGTCAGCCTGGTGACATATGGCGCAGTTTTCGGCGAATTGCTTTTTGCCAATTGTCAGTTCCTCAGCTTTTTTCATCTCCGCCGGATTTGGCGTCGGTGTCCCCGCGTAAGCGGGTAAGCTGAACGTCAAACTCATCGCAATTGCCAGCGTAAAGATCGTACATTTACGTGCCAATTTTTCACCCTCCAATTTGCCTTTCTTATGTCTCAAATAGAACCTATTAAATCTTATAAATCCTTCGTATTACCAACCTTCGCCTTTCGGCGCGCTTGCCATATCGTCATGACAAAGGCGGCATTCGATGTCCTCTTTTTCCATGCTTGCCCACACCTGACTCGCCAGTTGGGGTCGCTTGGCTTCGAATTCTTCGCGGCTGTCGATGGCCCCGAATGAACCGCAGCCGGCCTAGGTACGCTTTCGCCTTCCCACTCTACCGGTCAGGCCACCAGCGGCTGTCAGCACGCCGTCCTTCACGGTCAGCGGCAAGGCGGGCAAGGCCCGCTTCGCCGGTCCGGATACGACCCGCGCCCCGTTCTTCGGGTCGTAATGCGTTTCGTGACAGGGGCAAATGAACAATTGGTCATCCGAATGCCATGCGGTGACCGGACAATTCTCATGTGTACAGATCGCGGAATAGGCGATCACGCCGTCCACCGCGCGCGCCCGAACTTTGTCGGTATAGCTATCCTCGGCCAAGCGAAGCACGAGGATTTGATTCAGGCGCGAACCGTTGCGCAGCACACCCTCAATGGGATCATAAGGGTAGGCGACAAGTGGCCTTGCGCCAAAAGCCACATCGGCGATGGTGATCACTTCGCCCTTGCGCGCGCCAGTTTTGAAAACGAATTGGTCACCGGCTTGCGCGCGCATCTTGCTCGCATTGACGCCGTCGCCAACGGCGGCGCGTGCCGGGTCTGAGCGGAACAGTATGGGCGATAAAATCCAGCCGGTCAGCCCGCCGAGCAGCGCGCGTCGGCGCCGGTCAGGCCGGGGCTGCTGGCAGCTCCGTTTTCTTTTGCCCACGCAGTCGCCCCCGATCAAGCCGATCTCGGTTTGGCTCACCTATGCGGCGTCCCACGCCGGGTCTCAGGCCATGAATGCATCAACTCTCCCCTATCGGGATTCCCCAGATGGCGCCTCCCAATCGCCGACAACACTAGCACGAAGGGCGTCTAGGAGCGAGTCCGCCAGTCATGAAACCAGCGCCGTCGTCTGAGCAAAACCCAGCCCAAGCCCCAATCTCAGCGACCGACCCCTTGATCCTAGCGGCCCGACCAGGCGTTAACGCAAACTAGCTAGTGAATTAGGTGCCCGGGCCCCTGGGCAATGGGCCGTGGTGCGTGGTTCGTTGCGCTTGTTCACTCTTGGTGAAGGCCTGACATTAATTATAAACGTTGCACTACCCACGCGACACGAGTTCAGCCTCATTTTCGGCCCAAGCAATCGCGTCGTCAAAGGATTCCCCACCCTGCGTAACTCGCGCAACAAGGTTTGGAAGAAGTGTTTGGGCATAGATTTGGGAAGCAAATTCGGGGGGTGCGGGATATCCGGCAATTATCTCTTTTTCATCACCACGCACCGGATAATTATAAAGCACCCCTTTGGGCGGTTCGGCATTCGCCCAGTAATCGTTGTCCTGGTAGTGGGAGTTGATAGTAGGAATATCAAAGCCCTGTGATGCCAGGACCATCTTATCTACTACATCCTTTTGAGCGACATATCTCAATAAATCCTTGGCGGCCGGAATATTTTGGGAAAAATCCCATATGCTCCAAAACGTAGGATTTACACATCGGAATCTGCCCATTGGGCCTCTTGGATTGTCGTGATGCCACAACAGCTCAGCGACCGCTGGATTGTCGCGTTTTGCCACTGCCCATGCGCTTGGTGGATTGCATGTGCTCGATCCTCTTCCAGAAATTATCCAGCGGTTGTTTGAGGCATTGTCCCAAGCATAAACACTCTCTGGCATGAACTGTGTCAAACGTGAGAGGTACTCAAGTACCGTTCGCACTTCATCGGAGTTCACCGAGATTTCACCATCCTCATTAATAATGGAGGCGCCGTATGCCGTAAATACAGCCGCTAACCAATTATTTGAATCGGTGCCGCCTCCCGAAAGAGATGCGCCGAACGGGTGTCCAGCTATGTGAAGTTTTTTAGCTGCGGTAAGAAAGAGCTCGTAATCCCACGAATCAACTAGTACCAAGTCTCGGTTGCTATTGCCTGGGAAAAATTTTCGTAAATCTATTTCAGCGTACTGTTGGAATAAATCAAGTCGAGACAACGAGGGAAAATTTATCGAACTGGTCGGTGCCGGAGATCCGAGCCATACGCCATCCAAGTATGCCGCGTCTGTTGCATATTCGGCCAAAGGACCATATTCCTCGATGATATCTGCGACCACGTCATTTACTGGCTCTAGTCGGTGGCGAAACATAGAAGGCATCCAGTTTCCCATCACATACACATCGTGGCCGATTTTTGCTCGCGCCTCCGCCTGTGCAGTCAACAATAATTTGTTACCAATGACAGTGATGAAATCTACGGTTACTTCAACGCCATTATTGGCGCCCCATTGCTCGCAAATTTCTTTCAGTACAGCGTTGTTGCCCGGAATCCAGTGATCCACCGTCCCCACGGCTAGCTTTCCAGCTGAGGACGCACTTCTTATGTAGGGAAAGCTTGTAAATGCAGCCGCGCTTGCAGCCATAGTCGCTTTAAGGAGGTGTCGTCGAGATAGGTTTTTGATTCCCATCTGATAGTTTTTCCTTCACCGAGGGGGAATTTTAATTGGAACAGAATACAAAGCAAATGCCAGCCCTACAAACTCAACACAAGCCTCGATCTGAGTGACCATCCCCCTGACCTGAGCAGCCAACCAGTCGTTACTGCAATTTGGCTATTGAAACAGGTGCCCGAGCCTCTGGGCAATGGGCCGTGGTGCGTGGTGCGTGGTACGTGCTTCGAGAAATCAGAAACGGGGTGGCTTACTAAGTTTAACTATTGTCTTCCTCTTCAAGGAAAGCTGACCAAATCTCATCACCTGATTGTTTTGTAAGTGCAACTTGCGACAAGATGATCCCATATTTGCAAAACCGGCCTCGCCAAACGGAGCCTTCCATCAGTCATACATTCACAGTGATGTAAGTGACGATCCTGGTTATTTATGCGGCATAAATTTTTCAGTCAGCGCGAAAATAAACCCGCTGGCGACGAACACCGAATGGATGATGACGCGCCACAAAATTTCACCTTCTTCGTAACTGCCTGAATTCA
>CAJWOI010000193.1 GCA_913044255.1 uncultured Alphaproteobacteria bacterium | reverse complement strand
GTCCCAACAACAATAAAGGATCTGGTTATAACGGAAGGCTGGCCCACTCTGCGAGGCTCTCGTTCCGTCAAACGAGACCAAATTTGGGATGAAGACGCTCCTTGTGTTGCCCGACTAAAAGAGCATGGTGCCGTGTTGCTCGGTAAAACAACGACCCCAGAATTTGGACACAAAGGCGTCACCGATAGCCTGCTAACGGGGATCACCCGCAATCCTTGGAATCTTGAAAAAACTCCGGGGGGCTCGAGCGGAGGTGCCAGTGCGGCTGTCGCCGCCGGCATGGGCCAGTTGGCCATTGGAACAGATGCAGGAGGTTCAATTCGTATCCCAGCTTGCTTCGCCGGGATCTACGGACTTAAGCCGACCTTTGGCCGTGTTCCAATGTATCCAGCCAGCCCCTTCGGTACTTTGTCTCACACGGGCCCAATGACACGCACGGTCGGAGATGCCGCACTAATGTTAACAGTGATTGCTGAACCTGATGCTCGGGACTGGTATGGGCTGCCATACGATGGCACGGACTATACTAAAATGCTTGGATCCGGCGTTCGTGGATTAAAAATTGGCTTCAGCGACAATCTGGGACTTGATGTAAACGTGAGTACCGAGGTCGCAAACGCAGTTTCAAGTGCCTCCACAATATTTAGTGAACTTGGAGCCACGGTGGAGGCAGTAAGTATCAACTGGCCAACGTCGCCCCGCGATATCTTTTTAGTTCATTTTGCCGCTGGCGCTTCAACACTGATGAGCATGCTACCGACCGAACAAAAAGAACAAATCGAACCGACACTGAAAGCGATGGCGGCAGAGGGGGATAAATTGGATTTGCTCTCTGTTAAAAAAGCTGAGTTAGACCGCGTGGCCAACGGTATCTATATGAACCAGCTGCTGACAAAATATGACCTGCTTCTATGCCCAACCTTGCCTCTCGTGGCGTTTGACGTTGGAAAACCATGCCCTGACGAGTACCGTGAAGATCCTTACGGATGGATCCCTTTTACTCCGCCTTTCAACCTGACAGGTCAGCCGGCAGCCTCCATTCCTTGTGGATTTAGCGATACTGGACTTCCCATGGGGCTACAAATTATTGGTCCTATGTATGGCGAACAAGCTGTACTAAACGCTAGCTACGCTTTTGAGAATGCTCATCCATTTGCCAAAAACCGGCCTGTATTATGAGATGAAAACGCCAAGTGTAAATGGAACACGCCTAATAGAATCTCTGAAGTCTATGGCAAGGATTGGTGCTACACAAAAAGGCGGAGTATGTCGGCTGGCGGTAACAACTGAAGATAGAGACGCTCGGCACCTCTTCGTGGATTGGGCTAAGAAGGCCAACTGTGAGATCAACGTTGATCAGGTGGGAAATCTTTTTTGCCGACGCCGGGGACAGAATGACGAATTAGAGCCTATCATTCTCGGAAGTCATCTCGACAGTCAGCCGACGGGCGGTAAGTATGATGGCGCCTTCGGCGTATTGGCCGCGCTTGAAGTCATCCGAACACTCAACGATAACAACATCGAAACCCTACGCCCAGTCGAGGCAGTTTCATGGACGAACGAAGAGGGCTCAAGATTCCCGCCTGCAATGATGGGCTCAGCAGTATTTACCGGTGCCCTAAAACTCTCTGACGCTTTAAACACTAAAGACCTTGATGGATGCACAGTCCGGGAGTCGCTTAGCCAGATTGGATATGCTGGTGCCGTACCCTGCGGCGAGAGGCCCGTGTACGCATACTTTGAAGCTCATATTGAACAAGGGCCAATTCTTGAAGCAGAATCCAAAATTATTGGCGTAGTGGAAGGAATCCAAGGAATCCGTTGGTTCGATTGTACAATTATCGGAGAAGAGGGTCATGCAGGCCCCACACCCATGCACGCCAGACGGGACGCTCTTACAGGTGCTGCACACCTTGTTCAGCGAATTAATACCATTGCCGTCCAGAATAAACCGCATGGGCGTGCCACAGTTGGACAGTTCCGGTTATCCCCCAATTCCTGCAACGTAATTCCTGGGAAAGTTTCTCTTACTGTCGACATGCGCCACCCAGATCCGGATGCACTAGCCAGCATGGGCGGGTCTTTGCGCACCCAATTTGAAAAGACTTGCGAGGAAACCAAACTTAGTGGGGATCTCGAGGAAATCTGGTACTCACCACCGACCAATTTTGCGCTGACATGCGTTCATACTGTCGAACGTGCTGCACAATTACGCCAATACTCCAACATGCGCATTATCAGCGGGGCAGGTCACGATGCAAAGTACATGGCCGACGTATGCCCTACCGCGATGATATTTATTCCGTGTAAGGGTGGGCTCAGTCATAATGAGATGGAGGACGCAGAAGATGTCCATCTCATCGCCGGGGCACAGGTACTATTGGATGCAGCACTCATAAAGGCCATGGAAGCAGAATAAGTCGCTTTTCCCTGAATCAAAAATATTTAGATAGCCCCTTCTGGAAGAGGCGCGTTCTATAAGTTCCCTTTGAAAGGCATGCCGAGATGTATTTGGCCATACATCGTTGCGGAAGCATCCCAACTCAAGGCAAAATGACCGGCGGCAGCATGAATATCTCTAAAATATCTCTGCATAGAGTTGTCAGAATATAGAGCATTTCCCCCGCTACCCTCAAAAAGAATGTCGACGGCCATGGCACATAGTTTCGTTGCAAATGCGCCATCGCGCCGATATTCCGCGCGTTTTTCAAGGGCCATTTGTATTCCAGATTCGGTTAACGACGTAGCCTCCTCGCACCGGTGTAAAAACATGCGCTCGGCTGCCTCAATCGAGGCCGAAGCCTCGGCGACCCTCATTTGAACGGGCACAAGCTCACTAATTTTTGCTCCTGTGTAGTGACTAACCCTATCCTTATTCCACGTGATATACGCGTCCAACGCTCCTTTCGCTGTTCCCAATACAACTGGGCCAACTACGTACGGAAACATAGCAAAAAAAGGAAGATGGAATAAGGATCCAGGGTTTGCGCTCAAACCTGGAGCCTGACCCGCAACAATATCTTGAAGTGCCACCGTTCTGTATGCGGGCACAAACATATCTTCGCCCGCAACGCTTTTGCTCCCAGAACCTCTGAGACCGCTCGCATCCCAATCATCAACAACTTCGTAATCCTTACTTGGTACCAAAAATAAACGCTGATCCAGTTTTTTATCTCCGTCTGCAGCAACTATTCCACCAAGCATGTTCCAGGCGCAAGCATCCACACCGCTAGAAAATGGCCATTTGCCAGTAAGTCTGTATCCACCTTCGACCTTTGACGCTTTCCCACAAGGAAACGCTAACCCTGAGGCAATGAGCACGTCCGGCGACTCGCCCCAGAGTTCTTCCTGCGCCTCGGTCGGCCAATAAGTTAGCATCCAGTGATGACTCGCAAGATTTGTGAGCACCCAGGCACTAGAGGGGCAACCGCGCGCAATTTCAGAACACATCTCGAAATACGCTGAAAATGTTATTTCGCCGCCGCCCACTCTCTTGGGCTGTATAGCCCGGAAAAGTCCCGCACGATGAAAATCATCAATAGTTTCATCAGGTACTCGCCGAAGCGCCTCACACTCTCGAGCACGCTTCTCAACAACCGGTGCCAATTTCCTCGCCCGGGCAAGTAATGTGGATTCAACGTCGCTTTGACCTGACACGTTATCCGGCATTGTCCCTTACTCCCTGGAGCCGGCGTGGTAATGTGCCATCTCTCTACCAAATTAGTTATAACTACATCGTGGGAAACACAAATAGTTTCTGCTTCGGCTCGACTCAAGCAAGTATTCAATTACAGTTGGCACTTGTCCTCCAAGCAAGGGAAGGGAGCCCTGAATGAAACTTGGCTACTTTATGCAGCCTGTGCATGACCCTCTGAAAGATTATCATCTTGCTTTGGCTGAAGACACTGAAGCAATTATCTATGCAGATCAGCTCGGATTTGATGAGGCCTGGGTCGGCGAACACCTGACCACTGCAGCTGAACCTATAACTTCGCCACTGATATTTATGGCCAACTTGATCGCGAGAACACAGCAAATCAAATTCGGGACCGGTGTGATTTGTTTGCCGCAATATCATCCGGCAGTAATCGCAGGCTACGCCGCGATGTTTGACCACTTGTCCGAAGGTCGATTCATAATGGGCGTTGGACCAGGTGGCCTACCGCCAGATTTTGAATTGTTTGGGTTAATGGATGCCGATCGTAACCAAATGATGGTCGAATCACTTGATATGATTTTGAAAATTTGGGAAGGCGAGCCTCCTTATACGATCAAGGGTGACTTTTGGAATACACAGGTCGAGGATTGGCATGTGGATAAACTTGGGTTGGGTCGCATGGTCAAGCCATTTCAGAAGCCCCACCCACCGATCGCTCTCTCCGCCCTCAGTCCAAATTCAAGCACTATTCGTTTGGCTGCAAAGCGGGATTGGGATCCGATCTCAGCTAATTTCATAGGAGCCTGGTCCGTATCAAGCCATTGGCGTGTTTATGCTGAAGAATGTGAGCTAAACTCACGAGTTGCGGACAACTCACGGTGGAGAGTAGCACGAAGCATCTTTGTTGCTGATTCAGATGAGGAAGCTGAAAACGTCGTAATGGAACCGAATGGCTCGTTCATGCACTATTATGAATATCTATTTGAGATTTTTGAACGTTCAGAAATGAAAGCCGCGATTGTTGTCAATCCAGAAGATGACCCCAATCAAATAACTCCGATAGGTATGGTGAATAATTTTGTGATACGCGGAAGTGCAGAAACAGTGACTAGTCAGTTGATCGATTTCTACTATCAGGTAGGAGGGTTCGGTACAATTTTGATGACAGCGCACGACTGGATAGACAAAGCAAAAATGAAGCGGTCCATGGAACTGATGGCAACACGAGTCTTGCCGGCAGTTAATCAGTATTTAACAGCTTCTGATTAGATGGAAATATACGGCGAGGGAGTATACCAGTGATTGTTGAGCAGATTTATACTGACAACGCATGGCGCAATTTCAATTACCTAATTGCGTGCCCCGAAACAGGCGAAGCCATGGCAATAGATCCTTTGGAACATGCAAAGTGCCTTTCAGCTGCCAAACGACTGGGTTGGGACATCGTGAAAGTTCTTAACACCCATGAACATGGAGACCATACCGGTGGGAATGGACCGATGATGGCCGCTACAGGCGCAAAACTCCTCGCTCACCATGGCGCAAAAAATAAAATATCTGACATAGACGTAGGCCTAAGCGCTGGCGACATGATAAAAATTGGCAAAACGATTGTAATGGAGGTGCTCGACACACCTGGCCACACCATGAGCCATGTGTGCCTCCTGTCACACACCGACCAGCCAGCCCTATTTTGTGGTGATACCTTATTTAATGCGGGCGCCGGAAACTGCCACAACGGTGGCCATCCAGAAGAACTGTATGAAACGTTTGCCAGTCAGCTAACACTACTTCCGGACAATACCCAGATCTTTCCGGGCCATGATTACATCGCTAACAACCTAGAATTCACGCTGGATCGCGAACCCGACAACAAAAAAGCTGGCGAGTTAGTTGCAACTGCTTCCAAACAAGACCCTCATCGGGCGGTCGTCACTACACTGGGTCTAGAGAAGGAAATAAATACTTTTTTCCGTCTCCGAAGTCCGTCAGTGATCAATACCTTGAGGAAAACGTTTCCTTCGCTTCCGGAAGATCCGAGTCCACAGGAAATATTTTTGCGGCTCCGTGAACTCAGGAACGATTGGTAAAAATAATACCTGTTGGCCAGTCATGGCAATGCTTATAATCCTAGCAACTCCATCTG
>CAJWOI010000192.1 GCA_913044255.1 uncultured Alphaproteobacteria bacterium | reverse complement strand
GTCAACGAAGGTAGCGACGAAACCAAGAAATTGTATTGCGTTTATGTCGCGGTCGGTCAAAAGCGTTCGACGGTCGCGCAGATTGTTAAGACACTCGAGGAGAATGGGGCCCTTGAATATACGATAGTGGTATCTGCGTCTGCCTCAGAACCTGCACCTATGCAGTTTCTGGCGCCTTACGGTGGTTGTGCTATGGGCGAATATTTCCGTGATAACGGCATGCACGCTCTAATTGTTTATGACGATCTCTCTAAACAGGCAGTTGCCTATCGCCAAATGTCCCTTTTGTTACGGCGGCCGCCAGGGCGCGAAGCCTATCCAGGCGACGTGTTTTATTTACACTCACGATTGCTCGAACGCGCGGCAAAGATGAATGATGAGCTCGGGGGAGGATCTCTAACAGCATTACCTGTGATTGAGACTCAGGCGGGCGACGTATCTGCTTACATCCCGACCAACGTGATTTCGATAACCGATGGACAAATATTTCTTGAAACCGAACTATTTTATCAAGGAGTTCGTCCGGCGATTAATGTTGGCTTATCGGTAAGTCGTGTTGGTTCGGCTGCTCAGGTTAAGGCTATGAAACAGGTTGCGGGCTCCATTAAGCTTGAGCTCGCGCAGTATAGGGAGATGGCCGCATTTTCCCAATTCGCTTCGGACCTTGATGTTGCAACCCAACGATTGCTTGCTCGTGGAGAACGGTTGACGGAGCTTTTGAAGCAGGGCCAATATTCGCCATTGCCGGTAGAGGAACAGGTGGTTGTGGTGTTCGCTGGTGTGCGAGGTTATCTCGATAACTTAAAAACATCCGAAGTGGGTCGTTTTGAAGAAGGCCTACTGACTGATTTTCGTGCCAATTATTCTGATTTGCTGGGCACGATTCGCGAGGATGGAGAGATCTCTGATGATACGGAAGAAAAACTTAAGGTAGTGATCGATGGTTTTGGAAAGAACTTCCTCTAAAATTACCCCTTAGAGTATTTGTTGCCATGCCTAGTCTTAAATATCTTCGGGTTCGTATAAATAGTGTCAAGGCCACGCAAAAGATTACCAGTGCAATGAAGATGGTCGCGGCCTCAAAGCTTCGACGTGCGCAAGAGCAGGCAGAAGCTGCCCGGCCATATGCGCAACGGATGGACCGTATGGTGAGTTCCATAGCGCAAACCGTTGCGAAAAATGAAAACGCCCCTACTTTGTTACGCGGAACAGCCTCGGACGAGACCCACTTACTGGTGATCGCGACCTCGGATCGTGGGTTGTGTGGAGGTTTTAATGCTTCCATAGTGAGAGCCGTGCGTGCTCGCATATCGGAATTGGAGGCTGACAAGAAAACCGTCAAGTTGTTTATCATTGGTCGTAAGGGTCGAGACCAATTGCGACGGGAATTTGGGGCGCAGTTTGTGGAGACTAGGGACGGCCCTGGTTCGAGCGGGCCTAGATATGCAGATGCGGTTGCGATAGCGCGCACACTTATTACGCTGTTTGACTCTAAGAAATTTGATGTGTGCAGCGTTGTTTACAACGAATTTAAGTCAGCGATGACACAAGTAGTAACATTTCAGCAGTTGATACCGTTCGCACAGAGGACTGGAGACAAGATAGATCTTGACGGTGCAATTTATGAATTTGAGCCGGACGAAGACGCCATTCTTGACAAGCTTCTTCCGCAGAACATTGGTGTTCAAATATATCATGCATTTCTGGAAAACGGAGCCAGCGAGCAGGGTGCGCGGATGATGGCTATGGACAACGCCACACGTAATGCTGGTGATATGATTGATAAGCTTACACTGACTTATAATCGTACTCGCCAAGCTATGATAACCAAAGAACTAATTGAGATAGTCTCGGGCGCTGAAGCGCTTTGAATGCGGAATACGGAGCAGTAAACATGACTAAACCAGTCGGGCATATCACTCAGGTTATGGGTGCAGTAGTCGACGTCCAATTTGGCGATCAGCTTCCGCCAATCCTTAACGCACTCGAGTGCGAAAATGAGGGCAATAGACTTGTACTAGAGGTAGCCCAGCATCTAGGTGAAGCGACTGTGCGTACTATCGCTATGGATTCTACCGAGGGTTTGGTCCGGGGCGCGCGAGTCAACGACACGGGTCAGCCCATCTCGGTTCCTGTGGGGCGTGCAACCTTGGGGAGAATCATTAACGTCATTGGTGAACCAATAGACGACCGTGGGCCCATCGAGACTGATTTGCGCCGGCCTATTCATGCGCCTGCTCCGGAGTTTGTGGACCAGTCTACCGATGCTGAGATCCTCGTAACCGGTATTAAAGTTATCGATTTACTTACGCCGTACGCTAAAGGTGGCAAGATTGGCCTTTTCGGCGGTGCGGGCGTTGGCAAAACCGTGATTATAATGGAATTGATCAACAATATTGCGAAAGCTCACGGTGGGTTTTCTGTGTTTGCGGGCGTTGGCGAACGCACTCGCGAGGGAAATGACCTTTACCATGAGATGATCGATTCCGGTGTGATAAAAACTGATGAAGGTGAGGAGTCAAAAGCTGCCTTGGTGTATGGCCAAATGAATGAGCCACCGGGCGCGCGTGCACGGGTTGGCCTCACGGGCCTTACAGTTGCTGAATATTTCCGCGACGAAGAGGGACAAGATGTCTTGTTGTTTATCGACAATATTTTTCGGTTTACTCAAGCGGGCTCAGAAGTATCGGTTTTATTGGGGCGGATACCGAGTGCAGTTGGCTATCAGCCAACACTGGCAACAGACATGGGGAATTTGCAGGAGAGAATTACAACTACTAAGAAAGGCTCTATTACTTCTGTCCAAGCAATTTACGTGCCCGCCGATGATTTGACTGATCCGGCTCCGGCGACTTCGTTCAGCCACTTAGATGCAACGACGGTTCTGAGCCGGCAGATTGCGGAACTCGGGATCTATCCGGCGGTCGACCCTCTGGACAGCACCTCTCGCATGATGGATCCACGCGTAGTCGGTGACGATCATTACGGTGTCGCTCGCCGTGTTCAGGAAATCCTGCAGACCTACAAGTCTTTGCAAGATATCATCGCAATCCTGGGCATGGATGAGCTCTCAGAGGAGGATAAGCTGACCGTAGCTCGGGCTCGTAAGATTCAACGGTTTCTATCCCAGCCATTTTATGTCGCAGAGGTTTTTACGGGCAGTCCAGGAGTATTGGTGGGTCTAGAGGACACAATTAACGGATTCCGAAAAATTTGTGACGGTGAGTGCGACGATATGCCGGAAGCAAGTTTTTATATGGTGGGTACGTTAGATGAGGCTCGCGAAAAAGCCATGCAAATGGCCGCGGAAGCAGCCTGATCGACATGGCAGATAAAGTGGAGTTTGAACTTGTCTTGCCTGAAAGGCTGTTGGTGTCCGAAGGTGCTGATATGGTAGTAGTGCCGGGAGAGGAAGGCGATTTTGGCGTGCTTCCGGGGCATGCTTTGTTTTTGTCAGGTGTCCGCCCGGGAACGATTGAGATTTATAACGGGGAAACGATCTCCGATCGAATATTTGTAGCGGGTGGGTTCGCGGAAGTGACGGGCGAACGGTGCACCGTGTTGGCAGAGGAGGCGGTTAACCTGGCTGAGGTGGAGCGTGCCTCTGTTGAGGCCCGTATCAATGATAATGAGCAAGCAATCAGTGTTGCCAACCCGGACGAAGACATGACCGAGTACGAAAATGATCTTGGCATTGGACGGGCCCTATTAGAGGCTTTAGACGGGCCGTAGTGTTTCGTGGAATGTGGTTTTATCCATAAGCAGCGGATGTTACTCTTTTGAATCGGGGAACCAGTGATTGCGTGCAGGCCAGTTGTCAACTAAATCAATAAATAACGGGTCAATTTTTTTATTATTAGCGATGTCGTATGCTAACGGTCCCGGCTCATCATTGTAGGAGAGAAGCGATAAATCTGTCATGCGCGCTGGGTAGAGTATGCCGTCTAAATGATCGCATTCATGTTGCAACAATGCTGCCCAACTCGAATGTGCGTTTTGTGAAATTGAGTCTCCTTTGAGTGTTTGGTACTGGATTGATATTTCCGGCCAGCGCGGCACTTTGCCATGTAGTCCGGGTATCGAGAGACAGCGCTCCCAGATCTCTGTTTTGACCTCGGTTTGAGGGGTGATCTTTGGGTTAACCATGACAGTCCATGGTACCGGTGTAAGCCCGGAGCCTCTCGGAATTCGGGCAGAGATCATGCGATACACAACCACACGAAGGTTCACCATAATTTGTGGTGCAGCTAGGCCGCTCGCTCCGATGTCCTCTAAGGTGTCTCGCATGTCTTGAGCAAGAGTGGTGATTTCCGGCGTGGTGGGATCCACGACTGGTTTCGCTATCTTTTGAAGTGCTGGGTTCCCCATTTTTGCAATCCTCAATACAGCCATAGAGCACCCTTTCATTCAAATTGCGGACAATATTTGTCCAGCATTATCGCGCGTCACTTATGGCCCCCGCCGCGCGAATGTACACATTTACCACTAGTGGCGTGCCCATGGCCAATTCCATTTCCTTGCAGCAGTAACGAAAAACAGTAAGTGTCAGGCATTGAAGCAGCATAAATTCTATTTAGAGGGAATAGATGAACCCGACTGATAGCCGCAAAATTGTCTTTTTTAATCGTTGGACACATGAGGAGGGTCTTGCACTCATCAAATCTGCCCGTGACGTCGAAATACGACAGCTGCATTGGGATGCTCCTGAACAAGATAGTTGGGCGGAGCTTGCTTCTGCGCACGGATATCAAATTTCATCTGCTCGACATGAGATGCCGTCGCAGTATCGCGCCGATTCTGATTTGTTGGCCCGCTGCCCTAAATTACTGGTAATTTCAGCGGATGGTGCTGGATATGACACGGTCGACGTTGACGCCTGCACTGAGGCGGGCGTCTTGGTTGTCAACCAGTCTGGAGCCAATCGAGAAGCGGTGGCGGAACATGCTCTTGGAATGATTCTCTGCCTGTCAAAACGTATGATCGAGATGGATCGAGCTATGCGTCGGAATCGTGATTGGCACAGGAACGACTTTCTTGGCAACGATCTTTTGGGTAAAACTGTTGGGATTATTGGCCTTGGCAATATTGGCATACGGCTGGCTGAACTTTGCTGTGGCCTATTTGAGGCGCAGGTTCTTGCTTACGATCCTTACCTGACGGATTCACAAATTTTGGCGCGTGGTGCGCAGCCTTCCTCATTTGAGAAGTTACTCACAGAATCCGACTTTGTTTCAGTTAATTGTCCTTTGACAGATGAAACTCGAAACATGATCGACGCTGCTGCTTTGGCATGCATGAAATCTTCGGCATATTTTGTAACTACAGCGCGCGGCGGCATTCATGATGAGAGAGCATTGGTTTCCGCCTTGGCTTCGGGCGAACTCAGAGGAGCTGGTCTCGATGTTTGGGCTGATGAACCGCCGCCGATCGAACACGCGTTGCACGGGTTCGACAATGTCATAATCACCATGCACACAGCCGGCGTTACAGAAGAGGCGCGGCTTCGCGCGGGCATAGGTGCGGCTGAGCAGTGGATGGGAATTTGGCGGGGCGAACGGCCGCCGCGATTAGTTAATCCAGAGGCTTGGCCGCAGTTTCAGTCGCGATTCTGAGAGGCAACTGACTAGTGAGTTTACAACGCAGAGTTTTGATTCTGTTCCGACTATTAGCGTATTACAGTCTATGACGCCACTTGTTAGTATACGCTCAGCCTTCCTGCGTGTTAGTGAGCGTAGTTTGTTCACCGACTTGGATTTTCATATTCAACCCAAGGACAGACTTTGTATTGTGGGACGCAATGCTAG
>CAJWOI010000191.1 GCA_913044255.1 uncultured Alphaproteobacteria bacterium | reverse complement strand
GTAAACCCCACCAGGAGCAAGACCAAGTAGGGGTGGCGAGGGCCAAAGTGTGGGCTCAGGTCAGGTTTCCGAGGCTGCCACTCGGGTCGGTCGCGCGAGGCGTTCGGTGACGGGCGTCCCAGATGAATGGCCATCCCCTGCCTCGGCGGGGACAGAACCCGGCTTACAGACTATCTGACGTCATAAAATCTCCTAATTTCTGTGCATACTTACTGTTCAAATGATGGCTATGGAAGTTTGATACAGGTGATATGAAGCCTTAGCCTAGTTCGCAGCATGTAATAAAGTTTTAGAACAAATAAAGAACATTTGTAATAAACACGATATCCTATGTGGAATCAAAAATTTCTTTTACAAAGTCTTACGTGATTGTTCTTTAGATAGGAGAAAGTTTAATAATTTTCATCAGAATTTCTTCGTACCCTGCATTTTTAACTATGAGTTATTATTGACACCCATAAAACCCCATGTTATCCCATATTTTCCCGTAACTTAATCTTTTGCATCGCTTTGCAAATATTGGTCAGGGATATTTTGAACGACCGGTGATGTGATGCCGAGTGGGGGAGGCACGTGACTATCTTTGTTGGCACCCACGTCAACAAGGTTGACCGGAAGGGCCGAGTTTCGGTGCCGGCCGATTTCCGCGCCCTTCTTGGGGAGCCTGCCAATTTCTTCGCTTTCCCGTCGTTCGTTCATCGCGGCATAGAGTGCCGGACGGGATCATTTATGGAATCATTAAGTGAAACCGTACATGGCCTAGACCTTTTCTCGGATGAACAGGACAATCTCTCGGACCTAATTTTTGCCTCCAGTCATACCCTCGGCATCGATGGTGACGGGCGAATAGTTCTGCCTGAACCGTTGCGAACCCATGCCGGGATCAAAGAAAAATCTGCTTTCGTCGGCAAGGGCAAGACGTTCCAAATCTGGGAACCAATAGAGCACGATCAATTCCAGACACAAGCCAGGGAACGCGCCCGAGCTGACCGTTTGGCGCTGCGTCAGCGCCCCCAAGGGTCGGGCCCAACCCCCGACCCTATGGAGAACGGCACGTGACCAGCGCAATTCCCTCCCGTTGCCTTGGTCACGTGCCGGTTTTGTTGGATGAAGTTATTGCTCTGTTGGAGCCACGTGACGGAACATTTTTTGTGGATGGCACATTTGGATGTGGTGGATACAGCGAAGCACTGTTGGCATCGACCGCTTGTCATGTTGTAGCAATAGATCGTGATCCGCTTGCTCAAGATTTTGCGACGAAGCTGAAAGAAGAAAACGAGGCGCGGTTTGACTTTATCGCAGGAAATTTCGGCGCGATGGATAAACATCTTAAAGCCTTAGGCGTCGCCACAGTTGATGGCGGTATCGTTCTTGATCTTGGAATTTCTTCGGCACAACTTGACGATCCCTTACGAGGATTTTCATTTCAACACGATGGTCCACTTGACATGCGTATGGGAAATGCAGGGCCGGATGCCATGAGTTTCGTGAACCAAGCTAGCGAGGCCGAACTTGCCCGAGTAATTCGTGGTTATGGTGAGGAACGTCGTGCATTATCTGTGGCGAAGGCAATCGTTGCGGCGCGAAGTCGACAGACGATCTCGCGAACAGGTGACTTGGCCGCCATCGTGCGCCGTGTAGTAAAAAAATCGGCAGATGGTTTGGATCCCGCTACGCGGACCTTTCAGGCTCTTCGCGTCCATATCAACAACGAGTTAGGTGAGTTGGCGTCGGGTCTGGCAGCGGCGGAACGCGTTCTTGCAGCTGGAAGTCGGCTCGTAGTGGTGTCTTTTCACTCGTTAGAAGATCGACTGGTAAAATCTTTTTTCCGTGATCGTATTGGTCGTGGCAGCAACCCGAGCCGGCATCAGCCCATACAAAAAAGGGAGGATGTTCCGTCTTTCCGTTTGCTCACTGCTCGACCAATGAGACCCAAGACCGGTGAGATTTCAGCGAATGTGCGCGCTCGTTCGGCTCGACTGCGAGCAGCAGAGAGAACCTCGGCGGCCCCCTGGCCCGTACAGGTATTGGCATGATCCGGCGACCGACCATAACTTTGGTGCTGCTCTTTGCTGCTGCGGCGAGTCTCGGTCTGTATCAAATAAAGTACAAGATTCAATCGCTGAACCAGGATCTTGCTGGCATTCAGGATGCAGTGCGGATTGAGCGGGATGAGATTCACGTGCTTGAGGCCGAGTGGGCTTATCTTAATCGTCCACAGCGACTAGCACAGTTATCTGGCAAGTATCTATCGTTTCTCAGACCTGTTTCACCCTCGCAGATTGTTTCGTTTGACGCTTTGCCCTTAAAAGCTGATCGCGAGGGTCGGTCGCCGGAATTACGGCGATGACGTCTATGTCGCAAGAAAAAGGCAATACGAAGCAACCATTGTTTGGAGAATTAAGATGACGATCAACTTGAGCGTTCCAGTAACACACGAGCTGAAACCACGGCTTACCGTTGTTGGTGTAGGCGGTGCGGGCTGCAATGCAGTGAACAATATGATTACAGCTCACCTTGAGGGCGTCCACTTCGTTGTTGCAAACACGGATGCCCAGGCGCTGTCAAACTCGCTCACGGAACGACGTATCCAGCTTGGTACCTCGCTTACACAGGGACTGGGGGCTGGGATGCGGCCTGACGTCGGCCGGGCTGCGGCTGAAGAAGTAACCGATACAATTTTTGATCATTTAGAGGGTGCGCACATGCTGTTCATTACTGCTGGCATGGGCGGTGGTACCGGTACCGGTGCGGCACCTGTAATTGCGCGTTTGGCACGTGAACAGGGGATTCTAACTGTGGGCGTTGTCACAAAGCCATTCCAATTTGAAGGTGCAAAGCGAATGCGTCTTGCTGAAGCTGGTATCGCTGAACTTCAGGAGTGCGTCGACACCTTGATTATGATCCCAAATCAGAATCTTTTTCGGATAGCAAACGAAAACACTACATTTGCAGATGCCTTTAAAATGGCGGATGACGTTCTCTATTCGGGTGTGCGCGGCGTGACCGATTTGATGGTGATGCCTGGCCTGATCAATCTTGATTTCCAAGATGTGCGTTCCGTCATGAACGAGATGGGAAAGGCGATGATGGGCACAGGTGAGGCTGAAGGCGAGCGACGGGCGCTCGATGCAGCTGAAAGTGCTATCAACAACCCCCTGTTGGATGATGTGTCACTCCTCGGTGCGAGAGGAGTGCTGATAAATATAACTGGTGGTCCCGATATGACGCTTTTCGAGGTAGATGAAGCCTGTAACCACATACGTAAGCAAGTAGATGATGACGCAAACATTATCTTTGGCTCTACTTTCGATGAAGAGCTTGCGGGGTTTGTTCGGGTATCTGTCGTAGCCACCGGAATTGGTGTCGACGCGCAAGTAGATAGCCAATCAAATACGCGAAATGGTTCTACCCATGCCATTCCGTTGACAGTAGCCCCAGTAGGTGCGGTCACTGGGAATACGCGTCAAACTGCGGGTGTTCAGCCTAGCCTGGGCTCTGTTAGTGCGAACTCTCCGAGAGCGGAGAGCAAGACTGTACAACCGGCACGTCTGTTTGAGGATACTGAGACGAACTTTACGCCCATACTGCATAGTACTTCCTCCAGTATCGGGTCCACCAATGTCGACGAACCTGTCGCCGTAGCTGGACGAGAAACTGAGGCACAGCTTTCGTCCCCACCTCAACAGGCTGATACCAAAGCTGCCGGTCGGGCTGTTAACGATGAGTTTGCAACCGGCAACACCGACGGTATGTCGGCCTCCTCAACGCCTAGCGGTGATTCCGTGGGGCAGGAAAGACCAGACCGGAAGGGGCTGTTTAGTCGCATGGCACGGTCCGTCGCGCGCCAATCGCCCATGCCTGTTGAGCGAGACCGTTTAGCTGCCCGTGAGCCTGTTTTGGAGGCAGTCGAGGTGGCTCCAGCTCCGATAGGTATAATGGAAGAAGACAGAGATGAGGACCTTCTGGAGATCCCGGCCTTTCTGCGCAGGCAAGCCAGATAGGAAATATGAAGAAGCTCGAGAGTCGTTGGGGAGATCCGGCTGACACCCAGTGCGTTTCTGATCAGGAAGAATACCCCTCCGCTCAAGTTCGTATTCATGGCGTACACAAATCGTCGCTTGAAACTGGCCGCAGACGGCTGTTGCTCGGTGCCGGACTTTTCACTATAGGGTTTTTTGTGCTGTCGATGCGTTTGGTCGAGGTTGCTTTATTTAATGAAGTGCGCACTCCAGTTGCGATAAATGAAGCTGCCGAATTCAGTGATGGACCAGCTCGGGCTGATATTGTTGATCGTAATGGTGTGGTATTGGCGACGAGCCTGAACACCCATTCGTTATATGCTGACCCGCAACACGTCAGGGACTCGTCGGACGCTGCGACCCGCCTTATCGACGTGTTGCCTGGCATTGACCTAGAAGAAATAGCCGCAAGGCTTGCTTCTGACAGACACTTTGTGTGGCTTAAGCGTCATCTCAAGCCGCGTCAGGTCGCGGCAGTCAATGCTCTCGGTGAGCCAGGGTTTCGATTTCTCAAAGAACAACGCAGAGTCTACCCACATGGTTCTTTACTAGTTCACGCGGTCGGATATGCAAAGATTGACAACCGGGGATTGTCTGGTCTTGAAAGTACCTATGACGAGCGATTGCTGGCGCAGCCCAACAGACAATTGACTCTTTCAATCGATCTTCGTTTTCAACACGCAATGTATGAAGAGTTGACACGTGCAGTTGCGATGCATCGTCCGTTAGGGGCAGTAGGGATTGTGATGGATGTTGCAACTGGTGGCTTGCGTGCATTGGTTAGCTTGCCGGATTTTAACCCCAACGATAATGGCAAAGTCGAATCCAGTGCCTTATTCAATCGCGCTACACTGGGTGTTTATGAAATGGGCTCTACTTTCAAAATTTTAACAGCTGCGATGGGTATCGATTCTGGGGTAATTACCTTACAAGACAGTTTTGATGCAAGTGAGCCGTTGCGTTTTGGCCGCAACAATATCATTAGAGATTTTCATGGTGAAGCACGTCGGTTATCAGTGCCTGAGATTTTTATCCATTCGTCTAATATTGGCGCAGCAAAAATGGCACTTGCCGTTGGAGGGAGCGCACAACGCGAGTTCTTGGCACGCCTAGGGTTACTTGATCGTGCGGGAATTGAGCTTCCGGAAACTGCCGTGCCCCATTATCCCTCGGACTGGAAAGATGTAAACACAGCGACGATCGGTTTTGGGCATGGGGTCGCAGTAAGTCCGGTTCATCTCGCCGCCGCTGTCGCAGCTTTGGTCAACGGTGGTTTGTGGCATTCACCAACTCTCCTTGCTGAAAACGAAAAACCTGGCAAGGCCATGCGTGTGGTGAGTGAGGCAACTTCGCATACAATACGGCAGTTGCTGCGCCTTGCGGTTACTCATGGAACTGGCCGCAATGCAGAGGTAGGCGGTTACTGGGTAGGCGGCAAGACGGGGACCGCAGAAAAAGTAGGCCCCAACGGATACGACCGTCGGAGGGTCTTGTCATCATTCGTCGGGGTTTTTCCTATCACTAGGCCCCGGTATTTAGTGTTCGCAATGCTTGACGAGCCAAAAGGTACTCCCTCTACTCACGGTTACGCCACGGGAGGCTGGACTGCTGCACCGGTTGTTGCTCGCGTGATTGCTAAGATTGGCCCCATGGTTGGTATTACGACTATTGTTGAGGCCCCAAACGGTAATGATTTTCCGACAACGGTAATTAAGTTGGACGGGAACGAGCTCCGTCTTGCGGCTTACTGAGCTAATGGCAAACGCGTCGGTGGTATCGACGAAGCTCCCCTCGGATCCAGATATT